>JAHJUC010000766.1 GCA_018829385.1 Alphaproteobacteria bacterium | reverse complement strand
TGCTGGTGTCGTTCGGCTCGACCTTCGGCTTCGCGGTGATGGCGACGGCGGTGATGCTGATGCCGGTCGACAAGGACGAGTTCGACAAATTGTAGCGGCGTCAGGTTTTCAGGCCGGTTGTTGCGCACCCGTTCCCCGACCGCGTTTTCCACGGATCTCGTTCGAACCAGCCCCCAAACGCGAAACCACGCACACCCCGGGGTGTGCGTGGTTCCTGTCTGACCGGTTCTGGTCCGGGCGTCAGGCGGCGCGGGCGCGGCTCCGATGGTTGGCCTGTCCGCTGATCTGGAAGCGGGAGATGGCCTGGTTGAGGGTTTGGGTCTCCTCGAAGACCGAATGAACGGCGGCAGTGGTTTCCTCGACCATGGCGGCGTTCTGCTGGGTCACCTGGTCCATCTGGTTGACGGCGGTGTTGATTTCCTGAATGCCGACGGACTGCTCCCGCGAGGAGGTGACCATCGCGGAAACGTTGGAGTTGATCGACTGCACATGGCCGCCGATCTTCTGCAGGGCCTCGCCGGTGCGTGTGACGAGGGTGACGCCAGACTGCACGTGGGCTTCGGATTTTTCCAGCAGCGAATTGATCTCCTTGGCGGCGCTTGCCGAGCGCTGGGCCAGTTCGCGCACTTCCTGGGCAACCACGGCGAAGCCCTTGCCGGCTTCTCCGGCGCGGGCGGCCTCGACACCGGCATTGAGCGCCAGCAGGTTGGTCTGGAACGCGATCTCGTTGATCACCCCGATGATCTGCGTCACCTGCTTCGACGAGGTCTCGATCTCGCTCATGGCGGTCACGGTGTCCTTGACGATGGTTTCGGATTCGCTTGCGACACTGGATGCCTCGGCAACCATGCGGCCGATATCGGTGGCCCGCTTGTGGGCGGCCTGGACCGTCGAGGTGATCTCGTCCAGCGCCGCGGCAGTCTGCTCAAGCGAGGCTGCCTGCTGTTCGGTGCGGCGCGACAGGTTGTCGGTCGAGCTGCGGATCTCGGCGGTGCCCTGGCCGATATTGCCCGAGCTTCCGGCGATCGTGGTGAAGGCCGCCTCTAGGCTCTCGATCGAGGTGTTGAAATCCTGGCGCACCGCCTCGAGCGAGCCGGGGAAGGACCGTGTGATCCGGAAGGTCAGGTTGCCATCCGCCAGTTGGCCGAGGCCTTCGGCAAGGGCAGACACCGCTTCCTGAAGCTGCTGCGCCTGGCGGGCTTTTTCAGCTTCGTTGGCGGCGCGCTCTTCCTCGGTGGCGAAACGGGTTTGCTCGGCTTCGTTCTCGAGATCGATGTTGCGCAGCGCCGAGGTGCGGAAGACTTCGACCGCCTTGGCCATCGAACCCAGTTCATCGGAACGATCGGTGAAGGGGACTTCGCTCTTCAGGTCGCCCTTTGCCAGAAGTCCCATGTAATCGGTCATGCTGGCCAGCGGCCGGTAGATCATCGGCTTGCTGATCAGCGAGATGGCGCCGGCGATCAGGATCATCAGCAGGAAGACTGCTGCCGCGGCCCATTGGCCGGTGGCTGCAATGGCGTTGTAGCTGGTTCGATCGACCGCCACGACCGCCAATCCGATCGTGGCGTTGGAGAAGTCCTTGATCGGGAAGATCACGCTGGCGAAATTTTCGTTCGTATCCGGCATCGTCTCGAACGTCTCGCGCTTGTCGACAAGACTGGCAAGGTCAAACACCTTGTCAGGGCTGATGTCAGCTGAAAACGTGTTTCCGATCTGCCGGAGTTCCTTGTCGCCGATCGCGAAAATGGCAGCCTGATAGCCGCTGTTCCTGGTGAATTTTTCGACGAAGCCGCTGTGAAGGCTGAGGCCGAATTCGACCGATCCGAGATGCTGGCCGTCCCTGGAGATTGGTGCAAGGCCGCGAATGCCGATGCCTGCTTCACCGGCTTCAAGCCCGCTCAGCGTCTGTTTGCCGGTGTTGACCTGGATGACGGTCTTGCGGAAACCTGAAAGGTCGTCACCGAATTTCTCCGGCTTGTGAACGCGCAGGAAGGATGTGGCGGGCGGCAGGTGGAACTGGAACTGGCGAACGTCGTACTGCTCCTTCAGGGCGCTGAAGGCTCCGAGGTTTTCCTTGGCCAGTGCGTCCCGGTCCCCGGCTGCCATCGCATCCCTGGACGTCTGCTGTTCGGCCACGAAAAGCGCAAGCATAGTGGCTGCGCGCTGGGAGCTGGCGAGTTCCGACCGGAACTCTCCCTCAACGCTTGTGAGCTTGTCCTGCATTGCCTGGGAGACAAAGCGCTCGCTCAGCGTGAACACCGTTCCGGCAACTGCAATGGCGGAAACAAGGGCGCCGCCAAAGAGCAGCGTGTTGAATTTGCTGCTGATGTTCATCTTGATCATGTCAGGGGTCCTTGTGCGCGCCCGCAAGAAATCCGTGCGGCGCGTGAGCGAATGATCCGGGCAATTCCACTTGCCGATGCGGGTAACCTGTCTTTT
>JAHJUC010000120.1 GCA_018829385.1 Alphaproteobacteria bacterium | reverse complement strand
TCATGGATCGATGAAATCCGGATTGCCGCCCATCGAGAACTTGATGCTGGACTTGGATTTTTCGCCTTTCGGATGCTCTGCCTTGCGGACGCGCAACACCACGGTCCCCGCCACCCGGTCGCCGAGGCGTTGCTTCCTGTCGGACCTGAGGATGAGGATGATGCCGACCATGTAGAACACCAGTCCGTCGACCAGGCGCAGGATGTTGCGCATCAGCGCCTGGTTGAGGGATGCCTTGCCGCCGCCGATGTCGGTCACGCGGATGCCGGCGATGAGCTTGCCGAGCGTCTTGCCGCTGCCGCTCGATTCGAGCATGGCGAAATAGGCAAGGGTGACGATGAATGTGAGCAGGATCACCACCAGCGCCGGCGCGCCCTGCATGGAAAATCCGTCATCGGTCATGCCCCCGGTTTGAGAGGCCACCATCGAGCCGATGATCATGTAGGCAATCAGGCAGAGGAAGCCGTCAATCAGATGGGCCACGAACCGCCGCCCGAGCCCGGCATATTCCGTTGCGTCCGATGCCGACGCCGCTGCCGCCGAAGCAGCCGGTCTGGCGGTCTTCGGCGCGGACGGCTGGACGAAGCCCGCCGGCGGGGGCGCGCCGGTCGTCTCGATCCGGGTGCCGCATTGCGCGCAAAAATGCGCCCCGGCGGCCAGTTCGGTTCCGCAGTTGGGACAAAATGACATGATCACTCCTCCATGCCGTTGCGCGGTTTACTCGCCGCCGCACATTTCTTTCATTCTTCGAATTCCAGTGTCTTCAAGGCCTGCTCGATCACCTGCTGTCCCGTGTGCCAGACCGGTTCCGGCACGGTCAGTTCGATGACGTAGGTGATATCCCCGCGCTGAAACACGGCAGTCTCGTCGATCAGCATCACCTGCTCGTCGCTTGGACCCAGGTAGCGCAGCCGCGCACGCTCTGCCGGACCGGCGTTCGTCGTAACCTGACTCCGCTCCAGCGTTTCCGTCTCTTTCATGTCCTTGATGATGCTGAGCCGGTCATCGAGAGCTGCCGACAATGATTTCCCCTCGGAAGGCTTTCCGATAAGGGCCAGGAACATCTGCGCATCGGGATCGTCGTCCGGCGATGCAAAGACCAGTTCATGATCCATGGTGTTGGGAATCCGCACCCAGCCTTCGGGAATGTCGATGGTGAAGTGGGTGGGTGCGCTCGTGCCTTCGACCGCAAAGCCAAGATCGGCGCTCGCGATGCGCTGGTAGCTGAATTCATCCGGTCCTCGCTCGCCGGGTGTCGCTCCGGAGGTGGAGACGTCGCCGGTTTCGCATGCCGCCAGAAACTTCTCGCCGGCCCTCGCCAGGCTGTCGCCGCCTGCAAGACGCCAGCTCTGTCCGGCCGCCTTGACGAGCAGTGCCGGGGCCTGAATCAACTGCCCGAGGTCCTCCATCCCGACGGGGGCGAACAGGATGGTCGCATCCCAGTCGATCCGGGGACGTTCGCCGCCGCTCGTCGCATAAAGATCCCGCATCGCAAGCCGGAGTTCCCCGCCTGCGCCGGCGCCCTCGATGCCGAGGCGCACATCATTGTCTTCTTTTGTGATGTCAAAACCGGGCGCGACGAGAAGCGCGAAATAGGCCGGCGACACCTCTCCCGGCTGGCAGGTGAAAGCCAGAAAGCCCATCTGGTTGTCGGCGGAATATTCCGCGTCCGGCACAAGCGTGGGCCGATCCGCGAAGTCTTGCGCGGCTGCATTGTAGGTCCATCCGGTCAAGGAGATATCCACCACCCCGGCTGCGGGCGTTTCCGGTTGCGCGGCGCCGGACCCATCGGTGGCTTGATCCGCAGCCATCCGGAACGACGCGAGCATTCGCTCGGCAATCGCCGCATATTGCGGCTTCAACTCCTCCGGATAGCCGATTTCGAGCCAGTGCAGCATGCCGCCGCCTTCGCTGGTCATCAGGTGCCGGTGGACGATCTCCAGTTCCCGCCGCAGGATCACCGTGAAGCCGTCCGCGGTTTGCTGCCTGTCGATCACCGCTTCGCCGGAAACCCCTTCGAGAGCTCCGGCCATCAGCTCATCGATGCGCTGCCCGAGCGCATTGGCGCTGGAATAGACAAAGAACCGTGCTCCATCGGCTGCGTCGAATCCACGCCCGGAATTGTCGGCCGGCGGTTCTCCGGCCGAGAACAATTGCGACGGATAATCGACCGTCACGCCGTAGCGGCTGTTCACGTAGGGCTTCCATGCCAGGTCGGAGGCCGTTGCTTTGGGCTCCTTGACGGGCCCGAGTCTGACCACGGGCTGCGTCGACGGCGCCTGGGCGCCCGTCTGATCTTGCTGGACACCAGTCTGTTCAGGTGATGATCGCGGAGGGGGCTTGTCCGGAGACAAGACACCCGAAAACAGGACTGCGGCGATTGCCAGCACACTGCCGGAAGCAATCATGATCATGGGAAATCCCACCCCGTTTCTCTTTGCCGAGGGTTGTCTGACCGGACGTGCAGCGGGCGCTGTCCCGACTCCAGAAGCCGCCGGTTGCTCCGGGTCGCCGATTGCAGCTCCGCACGCACCGCAGAACCTTGCGCCTGTTTCCAGCGCCGCTCCGCACTCGCTGCAGAAATGCACTTCAGTCATGCTGCAACTCCCCTGGTTCCGTCATGGCTGGCAAGTCGGCCGGAGATCTTCCGCCAGCGCAACAGCTGCTCGCCGGTGCTGCCCAGCACGATGCCCGACCCGACCAGCAGCGAGCCGGCCACGGCCGCAGGGGCTCCACCGGCCAGACTTCCCATCAACTGGTTGAGTGCGAAGGTGCCGGCCCAGACAGCGAGGTACCAGGCCGTACCGCGGCATCGGACCTGGTCCGCATCGACAAAGAAAAGCCGCGTCCTCGACCAGCCGAATCCGATCATGCCGCCTGCCGCAAAGGCCAGCAGGCCGACGGTCATTGGCGGCAAGGCCGGGCTTACCAGCATCTGCACGCCCAACGTCACCAGGGTAATTGACAGGGAGACCAGCAGAGCCCCCGGCTTGACCGTCGACGCCTTGCGGAAGGTCAGGATCATCATCACGACTGAAAACAGCAGCATGCCGGTTCCGGCCAGCGACAGGACCCGAAAGAACGTCGCCATCGGCTCGGCGCTGAGGAAGCTGGCTGCTAGGATCAACAGCAGACCACCCCCTGCCATCAATGCCATTTTGAGCAGATTTCTGACTTCGGAACCTATTTGCGAACTGATCTGGCCCATGGTGTCCACCCCGATGATCCAGATTACGACACATGCAAAGCATCGCATTGATATCAATCAAATGCTAAAATAGAAGTAGCCTTCGGGATGTCCGGGTCGTTCGAGCGTGGTCTGCAGGCACGAATATGTCCGAAGATCCGGCAGCAGGGCGAGCTATAGCGCTCTATGAGCGACTAGCATCGTTCATCGCGTTGTACCGGTAGGGGGCATATCCCGCATCGGGCGATTGGGCGCGGTGGAATGCCTCGAGCGCAGGCATCATGGCTGCCACCATCCGGTCAGCTTTCCGCTCGGCCTCGGTCATCGGCGCGGACAGCATGTCAGAGATCTCGGCAAGCACGGCATCCCGGTCGATGCTGGTGACGCGGCCATTGTCGACGACAAGGCGCCCGCCGACATAGACCTGGCGGATGGCGGATTTGCTTCCACGATGCAGGACCGCGTCGGTGATCGGGGTGCGCGGATCAAGCACCGGCCGGCCGATGTCGGACTTGCTCATCAGCACGATATCGGCCTGACGGCCCGGCTCCAGCCTGCCGGTGATCTTGCCGAAGCCCACCGATTGCGCGCCGTGCTCGGTCGCCATGGTCAGGATCCGGGCGGCTTCGAGCCGGTCGTTCCACATGCCGGTTTCACGGTGCAGCGCCCAGACCAGTTTCATTTCGATGGTCATGTCCCGGTCGTCGCAGATGTTGGACTGGTCGATGCCGAGCGCCACGGGAATGTTGCGCCGCTGCATTTCGTTGACAGGCGCGATACCGCTGCCGAGCCGCAATCCGGAACTGGCGTTGTGGCACACCATGCAGCCGCAGCCGGCGAGACGATCGAGATCGTCCCGGCTCATCCAGTTGCCGTGCCCGAGGGTAAGTTCCGGGCCCAGGCATCCAAGGCGATCGAGATGCTCGACGGCGGAGCAGTCAAACCGCGATCGGGCGTAGCGCGCCTGCCGTTCGGTTTCCAGTAGGTGCATGTGGATGCTGGCGCCGTGGGATCGCGCCGTTGCGAAGATCATCTGAAGGCTGTGGTCGCTGCACCAGTGAAGATTGGCCGGTGCGAGGTTCATCCGCACCATGTCCGGGCTGCGCTCGGCCCAGTACCGGTGTTGCCGGCTGAAAAAGTCCATATAGGCGCTCGTCGGCGTGCGCGCCGCCTGCATCGAAGGCGCGAGCCATTCGCCGACCTCGGCCGGCAGCGCCTCCAGCACCTTTGAATCATCCTCGTAGGAAAGCAGGTTCTGGTCGCGGATCATGAAGCAGTAGCCGCAGCGCATGCCGATCTCGCCATAGGCGGAAACGATCTCGTCCGTTGCCCGCTCCCAGTTTTCCACGAGACCGGAGAGGCCGGAATTTATGTGCTGGACGGTTGTGGTGCCGCTTTCGAGCATCTCGATTGCCGAATACAGCGTGTCCAGCCGGAGGCTCACCTGTCGCATCTTGCGGAACTGCGGCAGCCACAGTTCCAGTGGTGCGAAGGGCACTCCCATCATCAGCGGAGTGAGGCCGAAGTGATGGTGGGAATTGGCGAACCCGGGCATGGCGACGATGTCCCGGTCACCCCTGACCTCGATACCGGGATTGGCCCGGCGAAGCTCGGCAAAGGTGCCGACCGCCGCGACGATCCCGTCGCGGACCAGCACGGCGCCATCGTCAATCACCTGCATTTCGCCCGACGCGTCAGCGCCGGTGAGCAAGTGGCCAGCGGTCAGCAGGAAGTCGGGGCAGGGTGTGTCTGCATAGCTCATGTGGGACCCCTTGGTTGGAGCGGAGCGGTCTTGCCCTGCAGCTTGAGCTGCAGTTTGAATTGCCGCGAAACCGCGCCGGGCCCTGCTCCTCCCACAGGTCCCGACGCGTTCTCATTCGGGGAAGCCTATGTGATCGAACCGACCACACCCTCAATGAGGTAATCGGTGCCCCAGAGTGAGCCGTCGTAAAGGCCGAGCGTTCCCTCGATGACGGTGTTGCCGAGATTGTCCTTGAGCGGGCCGACAAATATCGGCGTGCCCTTCTTCAACTCCTCAATAGCGCCGAGCGCCGCCGATTTACCGGCCTCGCTGCAGCCCGCGCCAAAAGGCGAGGACGCGACCATGTCGCGGTCATAACCGCCTTCATTGACGTTCGGAATGGTCTCGCCCTTCGTGATCAATCCGGCATATTCCTTGTACACCGTGCCCCATTTCAGCTCGGCCCCGGTGATGAAGCCGTTCGGCGCCAGCGGCGACTGGTCGGCATTGTGCCCGCAGGTCTTCACGCCGCGGGCTTCCGAGGCCTCGACGATCACCTTCGGGCTGTCGACATGGCAGGCGATGACATCGCAGCCGACATCGATAAGCGCGTTGGTGGCCTCGGCCTCGCGCACCGGCAGCGACCATTCGCCGGTGATGATCAGGCGCACTTCCGCGTCCGGATTGACCTTCTTCACCCCCAGGGTGAACGCATTGATGTTGCGCAGGACCAGCGAGATCGGCTTGGCCGCGATAAAGCCGATCTTGTTTGACGTGGTCGACAGGCCGGCGGCAACCCCGTTCACGTAGTGCGCCTGGTCGAGGTAGCAGAAATAGCCGCCAAGGTTCATCGGGTGCTTGTCGGCGCTCCAGAGGCCGGTGGGGTGGCGGAACTGGACATCGGGATACTTGCCGGCCATGTCGATCATGAAGGGGTCGAAATATCCGAACGAGGTCGGAAACAGAAGGTTGACGCCGTCGAGATTGATCATCGATTCCATCGACTTCTGAACCGCGACCGTCTCGGGCACGTTTTCCTCTTCGACCAGCGTGATGCCGGGCAGCTCGCGCAGCGCCTGGGCGCCGACGGCATGGGCCTGGTTCCATCCGAAATCGTCTTTCGGACCGACATAGATCATGCCGATGGTGGTGTCCGCCGCGCGGGCGGACAGGAGGCCGCCGCCGAGAACCATGGCGCCTGCGGCTGCCGTTGTGCCCAGGAAGCGCCGGCGGTCAATCATGTAGGAAGAAGTCATCTCTCGTCTCCGTGTTGGGTTTGTTTGCTACGCCTTCGGGCGCTTTCCTCCGGTCTGCTGTTTGCTCAACGGAACGTCTTGTTGTTTTTGTTCCCCAGCCGGTTTTCCCGGTTCTTTGGAGTCGTCGAGATTGCTGTTTCGCGATTCCCACTCGGCCACCGACATCGTCGGAAGCGTGAACTGGTCGCGGATTGTCGAATAGTCGTGGCCGCCCAGCCGGCCGACCGCATCCATGCGCTTCTGGTCGACATGCTTGTTGAGCGGATTGACGCAGTCATTGCGGATGAAGACACCCATGACCTCGCCAAGAATGATCTCGCGAGACTTGCCGATCTCCAGCGTGATGTAGCGCTTGCACTCGAGCGCGGCCGGCGCCTCGAGAATGCGCGGGCAACTCACATGCACGCCCGGCACTTGCGTCAGCCCTGCGACATCGACTTCATCGACGTCTGGCGGAAACGGAACGGCGCAGGTGTTCATCGCATCGATCATTGCCTGATCGACAATGTTGACGGTGAACTGCTCGGTCATCCGGATATTGTGGCCGGTGTCCTTGAAGCTCATGTCGGCCTTGTTCTCGACGCCGATGGCGACGATCGCCGGGTCTCCGGACAGGGCGTTGAAGAAACTGAAGGGTGCTGCGTTGACAACGCCGTTCTCGTCAATGGTTGTGACAAGCGCGATAGGGCGGGGGATCACCGTTCCAATGATCAGCTTGTACTTGTCCCGCCCGCTGAGCCCGGAGAAATCGAAATGCGTGTGGCCGGGCGGCGGTCGGGAACTCATCGGTTTTCCTTGACCACCTGCAGCCGTGGGCGGCCGCGGTTCTTCGCAGGCCTGGCCTTGGTCCCGGCGCCGCCTTCGACGTAAGGCGAGAGCATGTCGGCGAGGCTTCTGGGTGAATCCTCGGAAGAGCCGATCAGCGCGCGCGCCTCGACCTCACCGAGATGGTGCCGCATCAGGTCCCAGGCGCTGGTTGCATCTCCCGCGGCTATGGCGTCGATGATGTCACGGTGCTCGTGCACGCCGCAGTCCGCCGAGTGCGGCCGGCCATAGACGGCAAGAACCACCGAGCAGCGCGAGACCACGTCAGAGACGAAGCGCGACAGCAGCGGGTTGCCCGACATCTCGGCGAGCAACGTATGGAATTCTCCGGCGAGACGGATCGACATCGGCGCGCTGCCGGCTTTCGCCGCCTCGATTTCCCTGGCGAGATGCGCTTCAAGCGCGGCCTTGTGCTCCGGGTTCCAGCGCTTGATGACCAGCGTGATGACTTCCCGTTCAAGCGCCTGGCGAACCTCGAAAGCCGCCACTGCGTCATCGAGGCTCGGAATGGCGACGGTCGCCGGCCGCTTGCCGCCGATCTCGATCAGACCCTCGGCATTGAGACGGCTGAAGACCTGCCGGACCAGTGTCCGGCTCATGGAAAACAGCTGCCCCACCTCGTCCTCGGGGAGCTTGTCACCTGGGCGCAGCGCCTGTTCGATGATTGCGCTTTTCAGCGCCGTGTAGGCTTGGTCAATTCTGCTCGGTTTTCCGCTCATGCCTGATCCACGTAAGATTGTATACGATAGGTAATCAATCATGTATCGATTGATTGCCTGTTTATTGAGCATTTCGCGCTGCATCTTGAGGCAAAATGATCAAAATTGATGCTCATCGATGTGTGAAGACTTTGAAAAACCTATCTTAAGCCTCCAGTCTCTCGAAAGCAGGGATAGCAACAAACAAAATTTATGTATACTAGAATTTCTCATGGTGGATACGACGGAGCAGGTAGATGGCCGGAAAGACGATCAAGTTGTGGCTCAATCACCAGCAGCACGAACTGCTGGAACGCGCGGTCGCGGATGGCGCGGCACCCTCGCTTGAGGCCCTGGTCAAGCGCGCCATCGCGGAAAGCCAGCCCTTGCCCGCCGGCCAGCCGGAGGTGAAATGATGTCTGAGCGTCAGCCGGTATTTGAATGGATCATGCAGCCCGGAACGGGCAAGGCGCTTGAGCTCCGCAAGGGGCAGATTCTGAGGATCGAGCAGGTGCTGGGCGCGCAATGCGTCGATTTCAATTGCTTCAACCTGCATGACTACAAGGAATTCATGCATTGCGGACGGACCCGCACCGTGCATGGTTTCAATCCAAGCAAGGGAACATTCCTGTGGTCGGCCCCGCCGCGTGAGCGGGCGATGATGTACATCGCCGAGGATACCTACGGCCGCAATGATGTGTTGTTCCCAAGGTGCAGCGCCTATCTCTACGAAAGCGCCTATGGCTATCACACGCACACTAATTGCCACGACATCCAGTCCGAAGCCCAGCGCGAATATGGGCTGACCCCCGATGACGTGCATGACAGTTTCAACATGTTCATGTGTACTGAGGTCACGCTTGAGGGAAGCGCCACCATCACCCGGCAGCAGTCACGGAAGGGCGATCACATCGACCTGATCGCGCTCATGGATGTGCTGGCGGTTCCCAATGTCTGCGGCGCGGACGTGATGCGCACCAGCAATTTCGGCCTGAAGCCGATCAGGCTGCAGATCTTCGAGGCAACGGACGAGGAGATGGCGGCTGTCCCCGCAACGCCGACCCTGAGAAGCCAGCGCACGCCGAAGGACTTCGTCAATTCTCAGATCAAGGCGACGCGCGAACTGGTTGCCGATGAATCCTACGTGCCGCAATTCGCCAACACGCCGCTGCCGGAAACGCCGCTCGAGATCGAACTCGACGCAGAGGAAACGGCCAGGTTCGAGGCGCTGGCGCGCCGGTCCATCTATGGCGATGACGACGATTCAGCGCTGCGCGACATCGTCTTTTCATGGTGGGAGAACCGCTATCTCAGCTCGGCAAGTGGTGCGCCGCGAATCTCGACTGCGGAATAGAAACAGCCTGACTCAGCCGCCGGCCGGCCGGTGCAAACAAATGTGCCGGCGCCACGCCGCGCGGGATACCGTAATCATGGTCGCGCGCCGTCAGAAAAAATCCGTCGCGGGCAGCGTCACCAGGGCAATTCCAGCTTTTCGAAGATCGTCCATCAGATGCGCGCGGCGGGCCGGTGGCATGGCTGACAGTTTTGTCATGTGGCCGACGGCCACCCGTCCCTAGTATCCGCGCGCCACAGTCTCGGAGATCACCGCAGGCAGATTGGATGTTGACGGATCGAGGCATCGGCAGCCCGAAGTCTGGCATGGGCGTTGCATGGTTTCAATCTAGTCGGCTCGAATGAGCAACCCAGAGACAGCAGGAACGGGGTAGCGCATGAACATCTGGATCAAGAACCCGCTGGCGATCCTGGCGGAGAACGCCGGCGGCGGCATCGTCGTCTCCGGCAGCCGCATCGTCGAACTTGTAGCCGCAGGCAAGACACCGCACACCGATGTCGATGAAACCGTCGATGCCTCCCGGCATGTCATCATTCCCGGTCTGATCAACACGCACCACCATTTCTTCCAGACCCTGTGCCGGGCCCATCCGGCGGCACGCGACAAAGAGCTGTTTCCCTGGTTGCAGGCGCTCTATCCGATCTGGAGCAGGCTCGACCGCGACATGTTCCGCGTCGGCGCCCGGCTGGCTTACGCCGAACTGCTGCTGTCGGGCTGCACCACTGCGATGGACCACAACTACATGTCCTATGACGGGCTGGAGGATGCCACCGACATCGAGGTGCAGGAAGCTCAGGCGCTCGGCATCCGCGCCACGGTGACACGCGGTTCGCTGTCGCTGTCGAAAAAGGACGGCGCCATTCCCGATGACCATATCGTCCAGGACGACGACACGATCCTGGCTGACAGCGAACGCGTGCTCAAGCGCTATCACGACACTTCCGATGGCGCGATGATCCAGATTGCACTCGCCCCTTGCGCGCCTTTCAATGTGTCCAGGCATGTCATGCGTGAAAGCGCTGTGCTCGCCGAGACCTATGACTGCCGGCTGCACACCCATCTGGCCGAGACCGAGGACGAGGAGGCTTTCTGCATCGAGACCTTCGGCTACCGGCCGATCGATTGGCTCGAGGATTGCAACTGGCTGCAGCCGCGCGTCTGGCTGGCGCACGGCATCCATTTCACCTGCGAGGATTGCGAGAAGCTCGGCAGGCACGGCGTCGGCGTCTGCCATTGCCCGACGTCCAATGCCGTGCTTGCCTCGGGCTTCTGCAAGACGCTTGATCTCGAGGCGGCCGGCAGCCCGGTCGGGCTAGGCGTCGATGGCTCGGCCTCCAATGACAGCTCCAACCTGATGGAGGAGGTGCGGCACGCGTTGATGGTCAACCGGTTGGGCTACAGATCGGCCGGCCGCATCACCCACCGCGACGCACTGCGCTGGGCGACCACCGGCTCGGCCCGCTGCCTGGGGCGCAGCGACATCGGCGAGATCGCCATTGGCAAACAGGCCGATCTGGCGATGTTCACGCTCGACGAGATGCGGTTCTCGGGCAGTCACGACCCGATCGCAGCCCTTGTCCATTGCGGCGCCAACCGCGCCGACCGTGTGATGGTCGCGGGCGAG
>JAHJUC010000765.1 GCA_018829385.1 Alphaproteobacteria bacterium | reverse complement strand
TGGGCGCATACTTTTTTGTCGACACCTTCAGGGTCAACCGTATCTGGATGGAGCGGGTCGAGATCCCCAGCGCCCTGGCGTTTGATGCGGCCACCTTCGACTTTCTGGTCGATGGCGGCGCGATCTGGCCGGTCCGGGACGGAGTCTCGGTCGCCCTTGGCCATGCCCCCTGCAACACTCTGGCGATGCGCTCGCCCGAGACCGTGACGCTGGTCTCCGGTCCGGCGGGCGAAGCCGGACGCAAATATGTCCGCGAGCTTTGCGAGTCGGCCCAGGGCGAACGCATCCGACAGGAAGTCGCCAATTTCAACCAGAGCTACCGGATCGTCTCGGTTTCCGACAACCGTGAAGCCGGCAATGCGCTGAAATCCGACGAGGGCGTGGCCTGCGCCGACGGCATCAGCACGGCCCGGCTGTTCGTGCCGCCGCGCTGCCTGCCCAACAAGTGGGATGCGACGATTGCCGCTGACGGCCGGGCGGTCCAGTCGATCACGACGGCAACGATTTCCCAGTTCGACTATGCCTTCCTGGCCAGCGAGACCGACAGTTTCTTCGGCGACTGGAAAGTCATCACGCCGGTCATCGACACCCAGACCGGCGAATCCGGCGAGTACCGGTTCAGGACGACCATGGCGTTCGGCGAGATGCCGGTCAGCATTCGCACGATCGGGGCGGTGCGTTCGATCTCGGTCAACGGCTCGCCCCTGAAAATCGATCCTGCCACCGGGCCGCAGGACGTGCGCCAGATTGCCGGAAAGGCACAGCTGGCATCGCTGGCAATCTATTGCGCCGACGATTCTCGCGGAACGGGCCACCGGGTGCGCTGCGAAGGCGAAAGTCCACGCGGCCGACCGACCGGTTCGCTGATCACTCTCGCCGAGCCGAAGGGACGGGTGGTTGACCTCGAACTGGTGGTCGAACCCTCGATCAGGATCGACCGCGGGCTCAGGCGTTATCTTGCCAGTCGCGAGAAGGGCGCGCCCGAAGCCTCTGACCAGAAGGTCGCGCTCGGCTTCGGACGCATCCGGGTTGCCTGCAACCTTTCGGGTTTCGAGGTCGCCGTTTCCGCGAAGGGCCGCCCGGAGACGGGGTGCGATCTCGACTGGAACGTTCCCGGCAACCAGAGGGTCGAGCGGCAGTCCGAGCCCTTGACCGGTCTGGCGTTGGGCGACCTGCCGGTTCTCGATTCGCAAGGCGCGCTGACCCAGAAGGCTTTCGAGATGGGTCTTGCGCCCTTGCTGGGTCTCGGGACCGGGGATTCCGGATCGGTTGCCGCGGCCCTGACCCGAACCGACGCGGGCGACAACCCGTCCCTGACCATCATCCCGGACTATCAGGAGAAGGCGCTTGCGGCGCTGGCCGAGAACTACAAGTGCCCCGGGGACGAGGAACGATGCAGCCGGCGTGCCGATCTCGTCATTCTCGATGCGGACGGTGAGGATGCCGGCAATGTGCTTGCCGTCGCCAGCCTGCCGCAGCCGCGAACCGGGATGTCCTCCTGGGACATCGAGACGCTGGAGCTGACGGCGGCTTCCAAGAGCCCGCTGGCCGCCTATGCCTGGCGCAACTATGACCTCCGCGGCACACCCGGCTCGTCGTTCAAGCTGATCACCGCGCTGGCAGCCAGCCAGTATGTCATCGACAGCGGCGACAAGGCGCTGGAGAGCGTGTTGCTCGGGACGGCGAGCCCCTCCGAAATCGCCGATCTCTTCGGCATCGTCGCCACCCGCCCCTCCTTCAACGGACGCTGCAAGCCCGACTACGAGGAGCGCGATCCGAAAAAGCTCAATGCCCTGCCAATCCCCGGAGCACGCGGCGGCATTGTCTTCTGCATGGGCAATTCGGCCTCTTCCGCCGGCGTGCGCAGCGGGATCGCCCATATTCTCGAGACCGGGGTGGAGAGCGGCTGCGGCGATGCCCGTACGCCCCGGGGCGGCATGTGCGAGGCGATCAAGCGCTCCTCGAACCTCTATTTCGCCGGGATCGCCATGTACCTGGATGCCGACAAGCTGGTGGACCCGGAAACCGGCTTCGAGCACACAAGGCCTGTTTCCGATCTTCTGCTGGCCAGGGAGGCCGAAAGGTTTTTCCCCGCTGCGCGCAGTCCCGAGGCGGTCGAGCGCAAGAGCGCGCTTGATATCCTGGATGTGAATTATCCGGCGACCGGACGCGGCCGTGCCAGCCCGATGATCGTTGAAGCCGGTTTGCCGGTCCCTCCCGGAGAACCGCGCCGGCTCAGGCTGGCGCGAGGCGGCATCGGCCTCAGCGTCACGGCCAGCCCGCTGGCGATGGCGTCGGTCGCAGCCTCCGTGGCAACGGGCAGGATTGTCCGGCCCCACCTCGTGCCGCGGGCAGAGCGCGGCCCGACGGATGATCCGCTGGAAGGCGAGCCGCTGCTGATCGCGCCGCCGGAGAAGCAGGCGCTGGCGGACCAGCTCCTGCGGGAAATACGCGACGGCATGGGAGCCGTCATAAGAAACCAGGGCGGCACCTCGCGCAGCGCATTTGCCAAGATTCCCGAGGAACTGCGGAATGCGATCTTCGCAAAAACCGGAACCGCGCCGGTGTTCGGCCATGCGAATTCCCCGCCGGACGGAAGATACGCTTCCTGGCTGGTCGGTTACGTCGAACCGCAGGCCGGTCTGCCCGGCTTTGATCGGAGAATTGCGTTTGCCTGCCGGGTGGCGTTCACTCCGAGCTACGGCGGTTCGGTCTGCGGGCCTGTCGTCCGGGACTTCCTCCTCGCCCTGTATGAGGCGGACAAATGAAACTCGTCCGCTCCATCACTTCGGTCTTCGCCATTCTGATGCGCCTCGCCCTGGGGCTTGCGACAATGGTGGTGATCGTCTGGTGGATGTTTGCCCTTCAGACCGCCGCCGGGCACGCGCCGCATTTCAGTTCACTCAAGGATCTGAAGCTGACGATCCCGAGAGGCGAGGAAGTCGTGCTCGGGCGGGCCGAACTGCTTCAGCCGGCCGGCGCACGGTCGGCCGAGTTGCAGCATGTCCGGCTGCGCGCATCTGAAAACGGCCAGCTGCTGATCAGCCGGGTGGCGGAACTTCGCGATCTCAACGTCGAATTCGGCGGCAAGACCGAAGAGGGCTCGAGCGAGCGCTACGAGATTTCCCGGGAAAAAGGCGCTTACACGCTGCTTTCTGCAGGCTCGCAATTCGTCAAGATCGCAGTGACCGATGACGAGGGGATCGAATTCGCCGTCGAAGACTGGGCGGGCAACACCTCGACCGCGGTGGTGTACCGGGATGGCGCGGAGATCCTGGTAAACGGCGAGCCGGCCCGGGCCTGCTACGAGCAGGGAACCGCGAGCTGGGTCGTCTCGCAAGCCAACAGGCTCAGCGATCATGTCGTCCGCAGGGTGTCCGGGCTTCTGGAGCCGCTCGGGCTCAGCGATCTGCTGCGCAGAAAAGGCAGGGCAACGATTGCCGTTCTGGGCGGCGAAGTCGATTGCACGATGCACAGCTACGCATTGGTGGCCATGCCGCGCGCCAATCCCGAGCTGGAATTCATCGTCCGCAAGAACCTTTCGGACGACCGCCTGTTCGTGTCGATCTACCGCGACGCCCAGCTG
>JAHJUC010000764.1 GCA_018829385.1 Alphaproteobacteria bacterium | reverse complement strand
CGCGCGCCGGCTTCGACGCCATCCGTACGGGCTTTGGCGAGCGGCTGAAAGTCCTCCTGGGCAGTCAAGGCCGATGAACCTGCTGCACCTGTCGAGCGAAAAGGGACTTCGCGGCGGTGAGCGGCAACTGTTGCTGCTGGCGGCACAGACCAGGCCGGGGATTGCGGAATGGTATGGCGTGCCGCCCGCCTCCGGGCTTTTCAAGACCCTCCCCGCGGAGGCGAGAAAACTGCCGGTCAAGTGCCGCGGCATGTTTGATCTGACTTCGATCATGCGGATCAGGAGCCTTCTGGGCACAAAGAACATCGATCTCGTGCACGCCCATTCCAACCGGGCGCACAAGACGGCAGTGGCGGCGAAGCTCGGTGGCCGGCAGCGGCTGATCTTCTCGCGGCGCAATGCCTTCGAGTGCCGGGGCGGGCTGGCCTATCGTGCGGTGGATCAGTTCATCACCATCTCCAGAGCCGGTTACCGGGCCTTGCGCGACGGTGGTGTTGCCGGGGACCGGATCGAGATCATACACGACGCGGTGGACGAGGCAGCGATGAGCGCCGCCCTGCCCGACCGTCTGGGCTTTGGCGACGACACCACGCTCATTCTCTGTATCGCGGCCTTCACCGCCGAGAAAGACCACGCAACCCTGCTCAAGGCCTGGGAACAGGTGCACAAGGCTGCCGCCAGCGCGCATCTTGTCCTCGCCGGTGATGGACCCGGGCTCGCGGCGATGCGGCGGCAGGCCGCCGGACTGCCGAGGATGACCTTCCTTGGCTGGCGCGATGACGTGGCCGCGCTGATCAAGGGCGCCGACATCGTCACCCTTGCATCGCGCGAGGAAGGGCTTGGCTCAAGCCTGTGCGCGGCGCAATGGGCCGGCAAGCCGGTCGTCGCCACCGCCGCCGGTGGCATTGTCGAAGCTGTCGCCGACAAGATGACCGGGCTGTTGAGCCCGCCGGGCGACGCCGAAGCGTTGGCGCGAAATCTGATTACCCTTTCCGGGGATACGGCGATGCGCAGGGATCTGGGCGAGGCCGCCGCCAGACGCGCCCGCGGCCTGTTCTCGCTCGAGACCTTTCACGCCCGGCACCTGGAGCTCTACAACCGCCTGGCGGGCGCCTGAAAACCGGTTTGGGTGAAGCGGATTCTACTGCTGCCGTCGTTGCCCGCTGCGGCGGTCGACATACACGATCATGTACTTCCAGAACACCGTCTGGCCGTGGATCCAGGCATTGACGAATCCCTCGACCCCGCCGAGGAAACCGCGCTTGAGGACGTAGGTCTTGAAGAATGCGCCCAACGCGTGCCCGAACGGGCTTGGCAGCGAAACCTTGCGGCCCGCCTGCTTCAACTGTTCGGCGCCAAGCACCGAATAGTGCTGTCCCTTCGCAAGAGCCTGGCCGAGCGAACGCACGGTGAAGTGGTCGAGATGATGGACGAGCGTCCCCGTCGGACGGTCGGTCTCGGCGAATTCATGCACCTTTTTCAGGTTGAAATGGGCGGCATCCTTGAGGAACAGCCTCAACGGCGCATCCGGCCACCAGCCGGAATGCCGGAACGGCTTGCCGAGAAAATACGACAGCCGCGGGATCCGGTAGGCGTCGTGCGCAGGAGCCGCGACGGTGGAGAGGATTTCGTCGGCCAGAACCGCGGGAACCCGTTCATCGGCATCGAGCGACAGCACCCAGTCGCAGCCGGCCTGGGTCCGCGCGAACTCCTTCTGGTCGCCAAATCCGTTGAAATCGCGGACGATGACCTTTGCCTTGAAGGAGGCCGCGATGTCCCGCGTGGCGTCGTCGCTGTGGCTGTCGACCACCACGATCTCGTCACAGAAATGCAGGCTCTCCAGCAACCCGGGAAGCATTTCTGCCTCGTTGCGGGTGATGATGACGGCGCTGATCGTCGGCTTCATTCATCTGCCTCCATCATCCTGGAAAACCGCCTACAGCGCCACCAGTCCCTCGTCCTTGACCTGGCGGATGGTCAGCATGGTTCTGACCGTGTCGACATTCTCGGCGGCCGTCAGTTCCTCGATGACGAAATCCTGGAAATGGCTGAGATTGCGCGCCACGCAATGCAGCAGAAAATCGCTCTCGCCCGACACCATCCAGGTTTCCCGGACGATCGGCCATTCATTGGTCCTGGCCGCAAACGCCTTCAGGTTGGCATCGGTCTGGTGCTTGAGCCCGACCATGCAGAACGCCACGAGGTCGAAGCCGAGGCTCGGCGCATTCAGCAGCGCCCGGTAGCCGCGGATGATTCCGGCCTGCTCGAGCTTGCGCACGCGCCTCAGGCACGGCGGCGCGGAGATGCCGACCCGCGCCGACAGGTCGACATTCGTCATGCGCCCGTCCTTCTGCAGCTCACGCAGGATCTTGAGGTCGATTGCATCGAGTTCGGCCTTGATTGCCATGAAATTTTCCCTGTCTTCAGCACCGCCGTCCCGCAGCAAAACCGCAGGCCAACGAAACTTAATTGCGTCAGCGCGCAGCATCTGTAAAGCCTTCGCTGCTTTCCTGACGCGAAGTTCTGTGCGTAACTG
>JAHJUC010000763.1 GCA_018829385.1 Alphaproteobacteria bacterium | reverse complement strand
TGACGAAGACACGCCGCGCGGCTTCGCCTTTGCGCTGACCGCCTATCTGCTGTGGGGGTTCCTGCCGCTCTACATGAAGGCGGTCAATCATATCCCGGCGCTCGAGGTGGTTGCGCACCGGGTGATCTGGTCGGTGCCGATTGCCGCGGTGGTGCTGATCTGGCTTGGCCGGACGCAGGATATCCGCGCCGCCTTCAGATCTCCGCGGACCATGGGCATGGCGCTGATCACGGCGGCCCTGATCACGGTCAACTGGTTGATCTATGTCTGGTCGGTCGGTGCGGGCAGGGCGGTCGAAACGGCGCTCGGCTATTACATCAACCCGCTGTTTTCGATCTTTCTCGGTGCCGTGCTGCTGCGGGAAAGGCTTGACGGGCGGCAGAAGACCGCGATCCTGCTGGCGGTGGCGGCCGTCGGGCTGCTGGCGCTGGAGACCGGCGGCCTGCCATGGGTGTCGGTCGGGCTGGCGCTGACCTGGGGCCTGTACGCGTTCTTCAAGAAATCGCTTCCCGTCGGCCCCAATCAGGGCTTCTTTCTGGAAGTGCTGATCCTGACCATTCCGGCGATCGGCTTTGTCGCCTATACCGAGTTCAACGGAACCGGCCATTTCGGCAGCACCGGAATGACGGATATCTGGCTGCTGCTCGGCTGCGGCCTCGTGACCGCGGTGCCGCTGATGATCTACGCCAACGGCGCCAAGCTGCTCCGCCTGTCGACCATCGGGATCATGCAGTACATCGCACCGACAATGATCTTCTTCATCGCGGTGTTCATCTTCAAGGAACCCTTCGGGCCCTACAAGCTGGCGGCCTTCGTGCTGATCTGGATCGCGCTGGCGATCTACACGTCTTCGCTGCTGCGCAGCCGCAAGGCCCGGCAAGCCATTGCCGCGGCGGCGCTCAAGTCCGGCTGATCGGGGTCGGCCGCAAGTCTTTGATAAATATTATAATTTAGAGATCACGTCGGCGTCCTCGCCATTGCCCGAGACCGCTCCTGCAGCCAGGATCGCCGGCACGATCTCATTTGCATCCGTGATCACCATCGGGCGGACCAGATGGGCGGTGTGAATGAAACCTGCGTCGCGCATGTGCCCGATCAGCGCGTTGAGCGGGTCCCAGAAACCGTTGATATTGGCGAACACCATCGGCTTGGTATGGCGGCCGAGCTGCGCCCAGGTCATGATCTCGACGATTTCCTCAAGCGTTCCGATGCCGCCGGGCAACGTCACGAAGGCATCCGAGCGCTCGAACATCATGTGCTTGCGTTCGTGCATGTCCCTGGTGACGTGCAACTCGGTCAATTGTCCCAGTTCCTGCCGCGAGGCTTCCTTGTCCATCAGGAATTCGGGGATGATGCCGACGGCCTTGCCGCCGTTCGACATGACCGCTTCGGCGACCGCGCCCATGAGGCCCCTGGTGCCGCCGCCATAGATGAGATCGATGCCGCTCTCGGCCATCGCCCGGCCCAGAGTCCGGGCCGCCTGGCGGTAGACCGGGTTATCGCCCGGCTGGGAGCCGCAATAGACGCAGATGGAGGAAATTCGCTGTTGAGGTGTGTTCATGCGGCCAAAGAACATGGGCCTCGTGATGCGGTCAAGGCCGGGCAGTCAAGCCAAATTGCTTTTTCTTGTGCCATGTATGCAAAGCATATAGGTTTTTGCCCAATAGCAGCGGTTTTTGCCGCATCCACGGAGCAGACAATGAATAAGAACAATGCCGGTTTTTGGGCGTTCCTCGGCGTGGTGGCCGCAATAGTCATCGGCGCTTTCTTTTTAGCACCTAACATGTTCAAAACAAATCCGGAATCGGCCTCTCAACCGACACCGCAGACCAATATGGTCGACGCCACGGCGAATGCGCCGGACGCGCCTTCTGCAACGGCGGGCGAAGGGCAGGGACTGCCTGCTGACGCAGCGAAGACCGAATCGGACGCCGGGGCTGCCGCGGACCCGGCGGTTGCCGCCGACAGCTGGATCACGCCGAGCTTCGATGTTCTCAGGGTCGAGCCCGACGGGTCCACCGTGATTGCCGGCAAGGCCGAGCCCGGCACCACGCTGGACATCATGAACGGAGAGACGGTGATCGCCTCGACCCAGGTCGGATCGACTGGCGATTTCGCCGTCATTCTCGACAACCCGTTGCCTGTAGGCGACTACCAGCTGACCTTGCGGATCACCGGGAAGGATGGCGCTGTGCGGCTGTCCGAAGAGGTGGCCACGGTATCCATCCCCGAGAGCGCCGACGGCGAATTGCTGGCCATGGTGAGCAAGCCGGGGAAGGCGAGCCGGATCATTGCGCAGCCGACGGCTCCTGCGACCGCGGAACCTGTCGAAATGGCCGCTGCAACGCCTGATGCGAGCAACACCGGAACCCCGGCGGCAACGCCGGATCAACCGGCCGCCGCAGGAACCGATACCGGCGGAGGGGCTCCCGCCGCCACCGCCACTGAGGCGGCTGCCGGGACTGAAACCGGTGCCGCAGCCGAGGGCACGACCGAGATGGCCGCCGCCGTTGCGCCGTCCTCGGGAGTTGAAACGCCCGCGCTTCCCGAAGCGTCGGCTCTGCTGACGACGTCTGCGCCGCAGGTCGCCGGGCAGGGCGATGCCGCCAACGCAGCCGGCGACACGGCGGCTTCCCTGGACGCGACGCCCGCCGCCGAGGTTGCCCTGGCCACGCCTGAATCGCCGGCTGTCGAGGCAATGCCGGCCGATGCCACAGTGCGCGTCGACGCGATCGAGATCGAGGGCGACCGGATTTTCATCGCCGGTTCGGCCACGCCTGGCTTCAAGGTCGAGGTTTCGGCGGACGGCGTTGCCATCGGCAGCGACACGGCCGACGAGACCGGCCGTTTCATCGTTGAAGCGACCACCGAGCTTTCGGTCGGGGATCACATCATCAATGCCGATCTGATGGACAAGGCTGGAGACAATATCCTGCTCAGGGCCACCGTGCCGTTCAACCGGCCGGAAGGCGAGGCGCTTGCCGCCGTGGCCCCGGCGGAGCCCGCCAATGCCGCGGCTCAGCCGGAGAGCGCGCCGGCCCAGGCTGACAGTGCCGCGGCAGCTCCGGCCAACAACGAGGCTGCGGCCGACAGCAATCAATCGGCTGCGACCGAAACCCCCGGGGAATTGATCCTGCCCGACATCGCCAGCCTTTCGAAAATGCGTGAGGACGCAGCCGGGGCGCTGTCGCAGCTCAAGACCATGGTTTCCGCGCCGGATGCTGCGGACGCGGCTGCGGTTTCCGAGGCGCTGGAACAGGCCGTGTCGAAACTCAGGTCGGCTGCCATGGCCGATCTGCCTGCCGGCAGCAGCGCGGAAGCGAAGGCGATTGCCCGGTCCATGCGGCTGCAGGCCGAAGCCGCACTTGCAGCGCTGACGCCGAAGGCGGACGGCCAGGCGGCAGCCGGAACGACCGGCTCGATGGTCGATGATCTTGCCGCCGGCGATCTGGCCAGGATGAGCGAGCTTCTGACCCAGGCCGAGACGGCGCTCGCCGAACCCGCCGACATGGCCGGCGCGGCTGCGGACGTGGCGGAGGGGCAGGTTGCAGGCACCGGACAGTCCGGCGAACCGAAGACCATCCTTCAGGCGCCGCTTGCCTCGACACCCGGCGCCGTGATCATCCGGCGTGGCGATACGCTGTGGCAGATCTCCCGCCGCACCTATGGCGAGGGTGTCCGCTACACCACGATCTATGTCGCCAACCGGTCGCAGATCCAGAACCCTGACCGGATCAAGCCGGGGCAGGTTTTCTCGGTTCCCGAGACCCCGCTGGAGAATGCCGAGGAAATGCATCAACAGCTTCTGGGCGAGCGAAAAAAGCCCTAGACCTGTTGACCGGGATACATTCATCGTATATCGCCGATTAACGATGAATGTATCTCGACCGGATCTTTCCCCGAAGGACGAAACCATCGCCCGCAAGCTCGCGGCGCTGGCACATCCGGTGCGTCTGCGGCTGCTGAGGAATCTTGGAGCTGCCAACAGCTGCTGCGTCAAGGATCTCGTCGGAGGGATCGGGCTGGCGCAGTCAACGGTTTCACAACACCTCAAGGTGCTCGTCGAGGCCGATCTGGTCAAATTCCGCACCGATCGGCAAAGCTCCAGATACACCGTCAACGCCGATGCCCTGCGCGAACTCGCAGGCATCATCGGCCAGACCCTCGATCATTGTTGTGGCGGCGCCGGTTGTTCGCGCATGACCGGCGATGAGGGGGAAGACCACAATCGGCAGGTGGGCGCAGCGGCGGCCCTGGCCGGGAACAAGGACATCTGAATTGGCTTCGAAAACCGTATCCGCCGACCGGGGCAATCCCTTCGGCACGTTGAAGAACCTCTGGCCCTACATGTGGCCCGCCGACCGGCCCGATCTGAAAATGCGAGTGCTGTGGGCGACGCTGTTCCTGCTGTTGTCGAAGCTCGTGCTGATTTCGGTGCCGTATTTCTTCAAATGGGCGACCGATGCGCTCAATGGCGAGCCCGACGTGGTCGCATGGCTGCCGGCGCTGATCGCGACGCCGGTGATGCTGGTGATCGCCTACAACGTGGTCAGGATCGTGCAGTGGGGTTTCAACCAGTTGCGTGACGCGCTGTTTGCCCGGGTCGGGCAGCACGCGGTGCGGCAACTGGCCTACAAGACCTTCGTGCACATGCATGAATTGTCGCTGAGGTTCCATCTCGAGCGGCGCACCGGCGGGCTGTCGCGGGTCATCGAGCGCGGCACCAAGGGGATCGAGACCATTGTCCGCTTCACCATCCTCAACACGGCGCCGACGCTGATCGAATTCGCGCTGACGGCGATCATCTTCGGTGTCGCCTACGGCTGGACCTATGTTGCGGTCACCGCCGTCACCGTGTGGCTCTACATCTGGTTCACCGTGCGCGCCTCCGACTGGCGCATCGGCATCCGGCGGTCGATGAACGCTTCGGACACGGATGCCAACACCAAATCGGTCGATTCGCTGCTCAACTACGAAACCGTCAAATATTTCGGCAACGAGGAGATGGAGGCGCGGCGCTTCGACGTCTCGATGGAGTCCTACGAGAAATCGGCCACCCAGGTCTGGACCTCGCTCGGCTGGCTCAACATGGGACAGGGCGTCATCTTCGGTCTCGGCATGACGGTGATGATGGTGATGTCGGCGCTGGCCGTTCAGGCCGGCGAGCAGACCATCGGCGATTTCGTGTTCATCAACGCCATGTTGATGCAGCTCTCGGTGCCGCTGAATTTCATCGGTTTCGTCTACCGCGAAATCCGCCAGGGTCTCACCGACATCGAGCAGATGTTCGAACTCCTCGACGTCGAGCCCGAGGTGCGGGACGCGCCGGACGCCAGGCCGCTTGCGGTCGAGCAGGGCGCCATCCGTTTCGACAATGTCAGCTTCAGCTACGATCCGGCGCGGCCGATCCTCAAGGGCGTCTCGTTCGAGGTGCCGGCGGGGAGAACCATCGCCATCGTCGGGCCGTCCGGCGCCGGCAAGTCGACAATCTCGCGGCTGCTCTACCGGTTCTACGACATCCAGTCGGGCTCCATCACCATCGATGGCCAGAACATTCGCGACGTGACGCAGAAGAGCCTCAGGGCCGCCATCGGTATGGTGCCGCAGGATACCGTCCTGTTCAATGACACGATCGCCTACAACATCCGCTATGGCCGGATCGACGCCAGCGAGGCGGAAGTCGACCGGGCGGCGGATCTGGCGCAGATCGGCGGCTTCATCCGCGCCTTGCCGGACGGGTTCAAGGCGATGGTCGGCGAGCGCGGGCTCAAGCTCTCCGGCGGCGAGAAGCAGCGCGTGGCCATTGCCCGCACCATCCTCAAGGCGCCGCCGATCCTGATCCTCGACGAGGCCACGTCGGCGCTGGATACGGCGACCGAGCAGGAAATCCAGGCGGCGCTCGATTTCGTGTCCAAGGGCCGGACGACGCTGGTGATCGCCCACCGCCTGTCGACCGTGGTCAGCGCCGACGAGATCATCGTGCTCAAGGACGGCCAGATCGCCGAGCGCGGACGGCATGCCGATCTCTTGGCGCAGAAGGGGCTTTACGCCTCGATGTGGGACCGCCAGCGCGAAGCCACCGAGGCCGAGGAGCAGCTCAAGCGCATGCGCGAGGAAGATGAAATGGGCATCGTCACCCGGCGGCGGACGCCGGAGATCGACCAGGCCTGAGGTCATCAACAGCCAGGATGCCGGAAAGTGGTTTCCCCTTTGCGGCAATTTGCTGTAGTCACGGCCAAGGACAAAATCAGGGAAGATGTCATGAGTATCATCGACAGCGTTCGCAATGCGCTGGTGCCGGTTCACCGCGAAGGCTACAAGTTCGTCGCC
>JAHJUC010000119.1 GCA_018829385.1 Alphaproteobacteria bacterium | reverse complement strand
TTCAGCGCCGTCACCAGCGCATCGCCATCGGCGGGAAGCGCGCCGGTTTCATATCCGGCGGCTTGCATGGCGCTGAGCACTTCCACCGTGCCCGCCGGCGTATCGAGCCCGACGCCATTGGCGATGCGGCCGTCGCGGTTGGGGTAATTTGCCAGCACGATCGCCACCCGGCGCTCGGCCGGTGCTGTCCGTCGCAACCGCGCCCAGCGCGCCGCCAGTTCGGCCACAAACTGCACCCGGTCCGGCTCGGGCGCATGGGTGACGATATTGGCTTCGACCGTCTCGTCGAACCGCGCCGCGGACTTGAACGACACCGCCCGGCTCAGAACCCGGCCGTCAACCTCCGGCAGCGCCACGTGCATCGCCAGATCGCGCGAGGTCAACCCCTGCTGCGATCCGGCCCAGGCCTCGCGCCCGCCGCCGGCAAACACCGCCTGCAACACCGGCGCGCCGGTCGATTCGAGCACCGTGCCCTTGGTCGCCCTGCCCGGCGAGGAGACCGCAAACCCGGTCGCGTTGATCACCACGTCCGGCGCGGCATCGGAAAAGATCGCTTCCACCGTCCCCACCGACACCGGGTCCTTGAGGCTCGAGACGAACACCGGCAGCGCGTTGATGCCCTGATCCGCCAGCGCCTCGCACAGGGCTGCGACCGGGGCGGTCTGGCCGCTCTGCACCAGCGCCCGGTAAAAGCAGATCGCGGCCACCGGCGCGCCTGCCCGCCAGCCCTTGCGAAGATCCGCCAGCGCCGGGTTGGAGACCCCCGGATGCCACAGCCCGGCCTTGAGCAGCGGAGCCGCAGGCGCGGGCCGTTCGCCGCCCGAAATCAGCGCTTCGGCAAAATCGATGAGCCCACGGGCATTCTCGGCGCCGCCTTCGATCAGGTAGGCCCACAATTGCTCGCGCGCGCCCTGGTCGAGCGTCGACAGCGGCTCCAGCCCCGGATCGGGCCGGTCGTCGCCCGGCAGTGCGGCGATACCAAAACCATGCGCAACCGAAGCGGCATGCAGGCTTTCCAGCGCATAGGAAAAATAGCTGGCGCCGCCGAGCGCCCGCACGATCACCAGCTTCGCGTGTCGCCCCATCTTCGCAACGAAAGTATCGACCGACATCGGGTGCTTGAGATCGGACAGGCTTGCCAGCCGCCATTTGAGCCGGCCGGTCGTCTGCCGTGCCGCCGCAATGCTGGCAAGTTCGGTATCGGCCGCGCTCAGAAACAGAATATCGCCCGGCGACTGGCCGAGATCGACGGCCTCGTCGCCGTCGCTCAGGCTTCCCTTCTGCGCGACAAGAAGATGCATCCCGCTTAACCGGCCAGCGCGGCCAGGCTCGCGCGGATTGCCGCCTCGTCGATGTCATGCAGACCGATCACCACCAGCCGGGTTTCGCGGGCTTCTCCGCCGCCCCACGGCCGGTCGAAATGCGTGTCGATACGGCTGCCGACGGCCTGCACCACCATCCGCATCGGCTTGCCTGACATGTCGGCAAAGCCCTTGAGCCGCAGGATGTCGTGGCTGACGATCAGCGTCTTGAGCCCTTCGATAAAGGCGCTCGCGTCGCCGACCGGACCGAGCTCGACGACAAAGCTCTCGAACTCGTCATGATCGTGCTCGTGGCCATCGGCGTGGTGCAGCTCGTGATGCGACTTGCGGTTGGCGATATCGTCCTCGGTGCCGATCCCGAGACCGAGCAGCACCTCCGGCGCCACTTCCCCCTGCCGCGCCTCGACGAAGATCGGCCTGCGCGACATGTGCTCGGAAATCCCGGCGCGGACGCCCTCGAGATCGGAAGCGCTGACCAGGTCGGCCTTGTTGAGGATGATCAGGTCGGCGGCCGTCAGCTGGTCCTCGAACAACTCCTCGAGCGGGCTTTCATGGTCGAGCCCTTCATCCGCCTGGCGCTGCGCGTCGAGCTTGTCATGATCGTGGGCGAAGCGGCCGGCGGCGACTGCGGCGCTGTCGACCACCGTGACCACGCCGTCGACGGTCACCTGCGTCTTGATGCCGGGCCAGTTGAACGCCGCCACCAGCGGCTGCGGCAGGGCCAGGCCGGACGTCTCGATGACGATGTGATCGGGCCGGTTCTCGCGCGCCAGCAGCTTCTCCATGGTCGGAATGAAGTCGTCGGCCACCGTGCAGCAGATGCAGCCATTGTTGAGTTCGACGATGTCGTCCTCGCTGCATACCTCGTCGCCGCAGCCCTTGAGCACGTCGCCATCCACCCCGAGATCGCCGAATTC
>JAHJUC010000762.1 GCA_018829385.1 Alphaproteobacteria bacterium | reverse complement strand
GCAACGCCATTCGGCGGCGAGTTCCCGCTCAACTACAAGCAGTCCGGCACGGTGACCGGAGACGGCACCGCTCTCGGGCTCGGCCGGTTCCTCGCTCCCAAGGAAAGCGGCAAATGGTGGGTGAGGGGAGAGAACCTGTGCCAGCAGTGGCCGACATGGTATGATGGAAAGCCCACCTGCTTCCAGATCCGGAAGACCGGGGAACGTTCGCTCAACTGGGTTCGCGACGATGGCCGAAGCGGCAAGGCGCGGATCGAAGGCTGATATTTACGGAATATTCACCACGTCGGCCAGATTGAGGCAGTCGGCCGGGCAGGCAATCGCAATTTCGCCATCTTGCCCGGCGATCTAAACCTTCGATTAGGACATCAACCGCATTGATCGAAGGGGACGGCTTTGCAGGGGACATACTGCCAGGCCATATTGGCGACCGCCAGAGTATCGAGTAGCGGTGTGGGACACAGAGTGATGGATCGAACCGGGGCACGGCTGCGCAATGCAGCCTGTGTGGCGTTGCTGGCGGTGCTTGCCACAGGGCTTGCCGGCTGCAGTTCGTCGTCCTCGTCCAAGGGAAATTCTTCCGCCTCTTACATCAATACCAAGTCGAAATTCTCGGTTTCCGAATACGGCGTCGCCGCAAGTCCGCGCATGACCACGGCGAAGCGCCCGAAAAAAGGCGGCGGTCGGGACATGGTCGGCAAGCCCTACCGGGTTCGCGGCAAATGGTACACGCCGAAGGAAGAGCCCGGCTACGACAAGGCCGGCCTTGCGTCCTGGTACGGCCCCAACTTCCATGGCCGGCTGACCGCCAATGGCGAGATCTACGACCAGTTCCACCTGTCCGCGGCCCATCCGACATTCCCGCTGCCGAGCTACGCCAGGGTCACCAACAAGAAGAACGGCAATTCGGTGATCGTCCGCGTGAATGACCGGGGCCCGTTTGCCCACGGCCGGATCATCGATCTGTCCAACCAGGCCGCGACACTTCTCGACATGAAGCATGAGGGCGTCGCCGCCGTTCGCGTGCAATATGTCGGGCGTGCGCCGGTCGAGGGCGATGACACCCGCTACCTGATGGCAAGTTACCGGCCCGGGGGCTCGAATGCGCCGGCCGAAGGCGTCATTGCGACCGGCGTCATGCTGGCGATGAATGCGGTGGATTCGGCACTTCCGGGCGTCGGTTCCGCCCAGGCCGGAGTGGCGCCGCCGGCCGGAGTGGGTGCGGCCTCCGCAACCGCGTTTCAAACCACCGCGGCCAGTCTGTCGAGCCCGGCAAGCGCCTTTGCCGGTTCACCGCTGGATATTCCGGCCGGCTTTGCGCTGCCCGACATCGGTCCCGTGCTTCCGGACCGTCCTTCCTTCGGAATACCGGTCGCCGCCAATGCCGGGACCGGCATGCGCAATATCGGCATGGCCTTCTGGGGCGGCCGCGTGACCTTGTCGCAAAAACCGTTCGATACCGTTCTCGGCAAAACGCCCCAGGGCCGTTGAGTCCCGCAGGCGGCGACCGTCGTCCGCGGTTAGTTGCCAGTCAGTCACGGCGGTTTTCGTGCCGGGCCTCATTGTCCATTGATCTCAAGCCATTGATCCGACACTGCTGGGTTGCTAAGTTTAGTCCGTATCCGGTTTTCTCCGTTGATGGATGGCTCCAATGACCCGGACGGTCTTCGCCCGCCTGTTTTTCGTTCTGGCGCTGCTGTTTTGCGGTATGGCGACGCCTGCGCTGGCGCAGCTTTTCGAAACCCGCGCCAAGCAGGCCTACCTGATCGACGCGGATACCGGCACCGTGCTGTTCGCCAAGAACGAAGACGAACTGGTGCCGCCGGCATCGCTGGCCAAGCTGATGACCATGGAAGTCGTGTTCAATGCGATCCACAGCGGCCGGCTGACGCTCGACGACACGTTCCAGGTTTCCGAGAATGCCTGGCGGACGGGAGGCGCGATCTCCCGCACCTCGACCATGTTTGCCGAACTCAAGTCCTCCATCCGGCTCGAGGACCTGATCCAGGGCGTCATCGTCCAGTCCGCCAATGATGGCTGCATCATCATTGCCGAAGGTATGGCGGGGTCGGAGGAAAATTTCGCCCGGCTGATGACCGAACGCGCCCGGGAGATCGGGTTGACCAGATCGGTGTTCGGCAATTCGAACGGCCTGCCGCATCCCGATTCGAAGGTCTCCATGAAGGACCTGGTCACGCTCGCCCATCACATCCAGTCCACCTATCCCGAGTTCTACAAGTACTATTCGCAGCCGGAATTCACCTGGAACAACATCCGCCAGCGCAACCGCAATCCGCTCTTGGGGCTCGATATCGGCGTTGACGGGCTGAAGACCGGCTTCACCGAGGAGTCCGGCTACGGCATCGTCTCCTCGATCAAACGCGACGGGCGGCGGCTGTTCCTGGCAATGAGCGGAATGGCGAGCGAGCAGGAACGCGCCGAGGAATCGCGCAAGATGCTCGAATGGGGCATCCGCGCCTTCGAACGCAAGACGCTCTTCGCCGAGGACGAGACCATTGGCGAGGTCAGCGTCTATGGCGGCGCCGGCAGCGCCATCGTCAAGGCCAGGGGTGCCGTCGATATCCTGCTGCCGATCACCAATCCGGACCGGTTGACGGCGCGAATCACCTACCGCTGGCCGCTGCGCGCGCCGATCGAGGCCGGCGCCCAGGTCGGCGTTCTCAAGGTCTATATCGGCGACACGCTGTCCCAGGAGAAGCCGCTCTTCGCCATGGAAGCGGTGGAGAAGGGGCCATTGCACACCCGGGCGCTTGATGCGCTGATCGAACTGGCGCAATTCTGGCTGTAACGGCTTCGCCGGGCGTTCATTTCTGATTTGAATTGCTTTAGACAAAGGTGAACCGGAGTCTCCGGCAACCTCATCAACATGTTCCGTGTGCAATGTGTGCCTGCGGCGACAGGGAAAATGAAACGTGACGAACAGCACAGGCCGATTCATTACATTCGAAGGCGGGGAGGGCGTCGGCAAGTCGACGCAGATCCACCGTCTGGCCAATGTGCTCAGGCGGCGCGGGCATGATGTGCTGGTCACGCGTGAACCCGGCGGCTCGCTCGGCGCGGAAGCCGTGCGGCACGTGCTGCTGTCGGGCGCCGCGGAAGAATTCGGCGTCCGCATGGAAGCCATGCTGTTCGCCGCCGCGCGCAGCGATCACATCGAGGAAGTGATCCGCCCCGCGGTTGCCGAAGGCACGATCGTGCTGTGTGACCGGTTCATGGACTCAAGCCGCGTCTATCAGGGCGTTACCGGCAATCTCGAGCCGCAATTCATCCGCAACCTGGAACGGATCGCCGTCAACGGCATGGTCCCGGACCTGACGCTGGTGCTTGACCTGCCGGCTTCGGTCGGGTTGCGGCGGGCCAAGGCGCGGGAGGGCAAGAATGTGGCACCCGACCGGTTCGAAAAGGAAGAGGTAGCGACGCACGAGAAGCGCCGCGAGGCCTTCATCGACCTCACCCGGACCGAACCGGAGCGCTGCAAGCTGATCGACGCGAGCCAGTCGGAAGACGCGGTGGCGCTGGCGATCCTAGCCGCGGTCGAGCCGATCGTGGCTGACGACAGCGCCGGCGAACCTGCCAGGGGCCAGAAGGCATGAACGAAGACCAGCCGGGCTTGCTGGAGGGCGCCATTCCGCCCGAGCGCAACACGGTGCTCTACGGCCACGATTCCGCGCAGGCCTTCCTCGCAAACGCCTATCGCTCCGGCCGCATGCATCATGCCATCCTGATCGAAGGCGCGGAAGGGATCGGCAAGGCGACGCTGGCCTACCGGTTTGCCCATCACGTGCTGACCCATCCCGATCCGCTGGCCGCTCCCGACCGCATCGCCGATCCGGACCTTGACGACCCGGTCGGCCGCCAGATTTCCAGCGGCGCCTCGCACAATGTGCTGCATCTGGCGCGTCCCGTGGACGAAAAGACCGGCAAGGCCAAGTCCGTCATCACCGTCGACGAGGTGCGCCGGGCCGGCAAGTTCTTCGGCCAGACGTCGGGCACCGGCAACTGGCGGGTGGCGATCATCGATCCGGCCGACGATCTCAACCGCAACGCCGCCAACGCCATCCTGAAGATCCTCGAGGAGCCGCCGAAGCGGTCGCTTTTCCTGGTGCTGTCGCATACGCCGGGGCGGCTGCTGCCAACGATCCGCTCGCGCTGCCTGTCGCTGAAGCTGCAACCGCTCTCGCCGCCGGATCTCGACCTGGCGCTGGCGCATCTGGGGGCTGCGCCCGGCGAGGCGGACGCGATCATCCGGCTGAGCGAAGGCAGTGTGGCGCGGGCCCTGCTTTTGAGGAACTATGGCGGCGTCGATATCGCCGAGGCTTTTGTAGACATCATCGAACGTGGAAGCCTCAAAGACCGGGAACCGATCTACAGGCTCGCCGAAACGCTTGCCGCGCGCGACCGGGACGTGGCCTACGATTTCTTCACCGGCTTTGCCGTGGACCGGGTGCAGCAGATGGCGCGGGAGGCGGGGGAAGCGGGCGACCTGGCCGAAGCCGACCGCCTGGCGCGGATGTCGAGCACGCTTGCCGAGCATTTCGCCACCGCCGCGGCCTACAATCTTGATCGTAAGCAGACCGTGCTGCATGTATTTTCCATATTTTTCGGCTAACAGGTTTCGGCCCCACGCGTTTGAGCGATTACAGGGCATGGCATCCCGCGGCTTTATCGCTTATGACGACTGCGCGCGGGGTCCCGGCTGTCGACCCTGACCCGGATATTGAATTCGAAGGCTATCATGAGCACCGACCGTTTCTACATCACCACCCCGATCTTCTATCCCAACGGGGTTCCGCATATCGGCCACGCCTACACGGCGATCGCCACGGATGTCATGGCGCGGTTCCAGCGGCTTGACGGCAAGGATGTGTTTTTCCTGTCGGGCACCGACGAGCACGGCCAGAAGATGCAGCAGACGGCGGAAAAGGAAGGCATCAAGCCGATCGAACTGGCGGACAGGAACTCCGCCGTGTTCCGCGACATGATGACCAAGCTGAATTGTTCCAATGACGATTTCATCCGCACCACCGAGGAGCGGCACAAGCGCTCCGTGCAGGAATTGTGGAAGCGGATGGAGGCCAATGGCGACATCTATCTGGGCAATTACGGCGGCTGGTATTCGGTTCGCCAGGAGGCCTATTTCGACGAGGCCGAAACCACCTTGGGCGAAGACGGCGTCCGGCGCGAACCGCTCGGCTCGCCGGTCGAATGGGTCGAGGAGGAAAGCTACTATTTCCGGCTGTCGGCCTATGGCGACAAGCTGCTGGAACTCTACGAGAGCAATCCGGACTTCGTCGCTCCGACCGAGCGGCGCAACGAGGTGGCGAGCTTCGTCAAATCCGGGCTCAGGGACCTGTCGGTTTCGCGCACGACCTTTGACTGGGGTGTGCCGGTGCCGGGCAATGACAAGCACGTCATGTATGTCTGGGTCGACGCGCTGACCAACTACATCACCGCCGCCGGCTTTCCCGACGAGAGCGGCGACAAGTGGAACTACTGGCCTGCCATCCACATGATCGGCAAGGACATTGTCCGCTTCCACGCGGTCTACTGGCCGGCCTTTCTGATGTCGGCGGGGCTGGAGCTTCCGGCCAAGGTGTTCGCCCACGGCTTCCTGCTGGTCAAGGGCGAGAAGATGTCGAAGTCGATCGGCAATGTGGTCGACCCGTTCGCGCTGATCGAGGCCTACGGGCTTGACCAGGTGCGCTATTTCTTCATGCGCGAAGTGCCGTTCGGCCAGGACGGCAGCTACAGCCCTGAATCGATTGCCACAAGGATCAATTCCGATCTCGCCAACGGCATTGGCAACCTCGCCAGCCGGTCGCTGTCGATGATCAACAAGAACTGCGACGGCAAGATGCCGGCCTGCGGTCGGTTGACCGATGACGACAAGGCGCTTCTCGACACCATCGACAAGGTGATCGAGAGAGCGCGCGCGGAGATGGCGGATTTCCAGATCCACAAGGCGCTCGCCGCCATCATCGATGTGGTGGCCGACAGCGACCGCTATTTCGCCAGCCAGGAACCCTGGGCGCTGAAGAAGACCGATCCAGCTCGGATGGAAACCGTGCTTTACGTCACGGCGGAAACCGTGCGCCAGATCTCGATCCTGTTGCAGCCCTTCATGCCGGAATCGGCGGGCAAGTTGCTGGATCTGCTCGGCGTCCCCGCTGACAGGCGCGACTTCACCGCGCTTGGCGCAACCGGCCGCCTTCAAGCCGGAACGCCGATCGACAAGCCGACGCCGGTCTTCCCGCGCTATGTCGCGCCCGAGGAGGGCTGAGGCGGATGCTGGTTGACACCCATTGCCATCTCGATTTCGCCGATTTCGACGCGGAACGCGATGAGCTTGTCGCCCGCGCCCACGCATCGGGCGTGATGCAGATGGTGACGATCTCGACGCGGGT
>JAHJUC010000761.1 GCA_018829385.1 Alphaproteobacteria bacterium | reverse complement strand
GAGCAGCACCATCGGTTCACCGCGCGCCGCCGCCGCGTCGACAAACTGTTTTTCGCGCGCCCGCACCAGCGGGTGGATGATTGCTTCGAGCCGCTTGAACTCCTGCGGCGCGGCCATCAGCCTGGCCGACAGGATCTCCCGATTGACGACGCCATCGGGCGCGGTTCCCGGAAACGCCGCCTCGATCAGCGGGGCGGCTTCGGCGCTGTAGAGATCGTGGACGATCTCGTCGGCGCTGATGACAGGCACGCCCAGGGCCTTGAACATGTCGGACGTGGTCGATTTGCCCATTCCGATCGAGCCAGTCAGGCCGATGATGATCATGCGTGCGTCTCCATGTCCTTAACGATCAGCTGCCGCAGTTCCGGGGTCACCTTTGGCGTCAGCCCGAACCATTTGGCGAAGCCGGGCACTGCCTGGTGAAGCAGCATTCCCAGCCCGTCAACAGTCCTCAAACCTTGGCGCCTGGCCATGGCAAGGATCGGTGTTTCGAGCGGAATATAGACGATGTCGGTGACCAGGGCGCTATCGGCCATAACGGTGAAATCGATGTCGGGAACCTCGCGTCCATCCATGCCGAGGGATGTGGTGTTGACGAAGAGATCGGTCGCCGGAAGAAGACCGGAGAGCCCGTCCATGCCGTAGGCCGCGACACGCGGGCCGAATGTGTCCACGAGGGCTTTCGCTCTTTCCACGGTGCGGTTGACGATGTGAACCTTCTCAAAACCGCGTGACAGCACCGCGTGGATGACCGCACGACTGGCGCCGCCGGCGCCCAGGATGACGGCGGTCCTCCCAGCATCCCATCCCGGCGCATGCTCATCGAGATTGGCGGCAAAGCCGTGGGAATCGGTGTTGGTCGCCATCAGACGCCCATCCTCGAGCCAGACCGTGTTGGCTGCGCCGATCTGCCGCGCGATATCGTCCACGTCATCAACCAGCGCCAGGACTGCCTCCTTGTGCGGGATCGTCACGTTGCCGCCGACAAAACCGGACGCGCCATCCTTGAGCGCGGCGACAAAGGAAGGAAGATCTTCTGGCGCAACCTCGACGGCGCCATAACTGCCTTGAAGGCCTGCCTGCCTGAGCCAGTATGCATGGATCAGCGGCGATCTGGAATGGCGGATCGGATAGCCAATGACAAAGGCACGGGGCGGGTGGTCGAGTATGTCAGCCATCAATGGCTTCCAGGCGCCGCAGTTCGGAGAGCAGCGGCAGCATCGGCAGGCCGATGATGGTGAAATAGTCGCCCTCGATCCGCTCGAACAGCTGAATTCCCTCGCCCTCGAACTGATAGGCGCCAACCGATGAAAGCGCCGCGGCTCCGACGCTTGCGAGGTGGCGTCCGATAAATCCCGGATCCAGATCGCGCATGGTCATCCGGGCGACGGACACATGCCGCCAGATGGTTTCGCCGTCTCTTGCCAAAACCACGGCGCTGTTGAGGTCGTGGGTCTTGCCAGACAGCGCGAGAAGACGCCGGCGGGCCTCATCCATGCTCGCCGCCTTGTGAAAAATATTCCCCTGCAGCGACAATGTCTGATCAGAGCCAATGACAATCGCCCCGGTATTGCGGCCGGACACATCCTGCGCCTTGGCTTCGGCGAGAACGGTGGCCACATCCTCGGGCGCCAGGCCGTCGAGGGTTTCCTCGACAGCCCGCTCGTCGATGCGTGCGGGCTCGACATCGAATACGAGGCCGGCATTTTCCAGCAGGGCTTTTCTGAAGGGGCTTGCCGAGGCAAGCACAAGGCGCGGCGCCATGGACGTCTCCTGTATCGAGGCCGGTCAAGCCAAGGGGGTTAGCGCCACTTCGGGCGCAAGGCAAGAATGGCGGCGGCCGTCTCCTCGATGGATCGGCGCGTGACATCGATGACAGGCCAGCCGTGGCGTTCACACAGGGACCTTGCGTATTTGAGTTCCTCGCTGATCAGCGCCCGGTCGGTGTAGTGCTCGCCCTGGTATCCGGTTGTTGCCCCGAGCACCCGGTTCTGCCTGACCTGGGCGATGCGGTCGACCGAGGCGATCAGGCCGACGACGACCGGTCTTGTCGCCTTGATCAAACCCTCGGGCAAGGGCACGCCATGGACGATGGGGATGTTGGCCGTCTTTATGCCGCGGTTTGCGAGATAGATGCTTGTCGGGGTTTTCGATGTCCGGCTGATCCCGAGGATGACAAGATCGGCCTCGTTGAAATCGAGTGGCAGCTGGCCGTCATCATGATCGAGGGTGAAATTGAGCGCATCGATGCGCTTGAAATATTCCTCGCCCATATGATGCTGGGCGCCGACCCGGCGGCGCGACGGCGCGCCGAGATAGGACTGGAACACGTTGATCACCGGTTCGAGCACGGACACGCTGGGAAGGCCCATATCACGGCACTTGAGCTCGATGATCGACGCAAGTTCGGAATCGACGATGGTGTAGAGCACGATTCCCGGCGCGCCATCGATGGCATCAAGGACCGCGAACAGCTGCTTGCGGGTGCGGATCAGAGGATAGACATGCTCGAGCGCCTGGGCTCCCTGAAACTGGGCTGCGGCAGCCCGGCCGGCGGCCATCAGGGTTTCGCCGGTCGAATCGGAGATCAGATGCAGGTGGAAATAGTTTTTGGTCTGCTCCACAATATTCTCCGGGGGCTGTTGATAAACCGGGACAAGAACGAACTAGGTGGCCCGGGCTCCAGAATGCAAGGGATAAGTCACCGGTTTTTCCACAATGGCCATCTTGGGGAAAGCCTCAGGGG
>JAHJUC010000760.1 GCA_018829385.1 Alphaproteobacteria bacterium | reverse complement strand
GGTCGAGGTGATGATCGGCATGATGGCGATCCCGGCGATGCAGCGCGGCGGCTACCGCAACAGCCAGATCGCCGGCACGATCTGCGCCGGCGGCTCGCTCGGCACGATGATCCCGCCGTCGGTAATCGCGGTGATGTATGCGTCGCTGGCGCAGATGTCGGTGGGCGAACTGCTTGCGGGCATGATGCTGCCGGGCCTGCTGATGGTCGGCCTGTTCATTGTCTACCTGATCATCCAGGGCGTGATCGCACCGCCGCAGCCGCAAGGCGATGCCGGCGAGCCGGAGATGGCGCTCGGCGAGAAGCTGCGCATCACGGTGACGTCGCTCTTGCCGATCTGCGCGCTGATCTTCGCGGTGCTGGGTTCGCTGCTGGCCGGCATCGCCTCGCCCACCGAGGCTGCATCCGTGGGTGCGGTCGGCGCGACGCTTCTCAGCATCTTCTATCGCCGCTTCAACCTGGCGATGCTGTTCGACTCGCTGAAGATCACCGTGCGGATTTCGGCGATGATCCTGCTGATCGTGGCCGCCGGCACGATGTTCATGGGCACTTTCGCGGCCAATGGCGGCTCGCGGATGATCCGGTCCTTCGTCGACGCCGCGGGCCTTGGCGACGCAGGCATGATTGTCTTCTTCCTGCTGATCGTGCTGCTCCTGGGCTTCGTGCTCGACTGGACGGCGAATGTGCTGATCGCGGTGCCGCTGTTCACGCCGTTCATCCGCTCCGCCGGGATCGATCCGGTCTGGTTCGGGACGATGATGATCATCGTCATCCAGACCAGCTACCTGACCCCGCCGATGGCGTCCTCGATCTTCTATCTCAAATCCATCGCCCCGCCAGACATGACCTATGGCCAGATGTGCCGTGGCGTGGTGCCGTTCATCGCGCTGCAGATCCTGACGCTGCTGGCAGTGGCGCTGTTTCCCGCGCTGGCGACCTGGCTTCCCTCCCAGATCGTGGGCTTCTAAAACAACGGTTCATTGAAAAGGACAAACCCTGATGGACAACTCGATCTTCACCGGCTGCATGCCGGCCCTGATGACACCCTGCACCGCGGACCGCATGCCGGATTTCGACGCGCTGGTGCGCAAGGGCAAGGAACTGATCGCCGCCGGCATGTCGGCGGTGGTCTATTGCGGCTCGATGGGCGACTGGCCGCTTCTGACCGACGCACAGCGGATGGAAGGCGTCGAACGGCTTGTCGCCGCCGGCATCCCGACGGTGGTCGGCACGGGCGCGATCAACAGCGCTTCGGCGGTGGCGCATGCGGCGCATGCCGCGAAAGTCGGCGCGCAGGGGCTGATGGTGATCCCGCGGGTGCTGTCGCGCGGCAGCTCGGTCAACGCCCAGTCGGCGCATTTCAGGGCGATCCTGTCGGCCGCACCCGATCTTCCGGCGGTGATCTACAACAGCCCCTATTACGGGTTTGCGACCCGCGCCGAGTTGTTCTTCGCGCTCAGAAAGGACCATCCCAACCTGGTCGGCTTCAAGGAGTTCGGCGGCGCTGCGGATCTGCGTTATGCGGCCGAGAACATCACCTCGGCGGATGACAGCGTGACGCTGATGGTCGGCGTTGACACCAATGTCTATCACGGCTTCGTCAATTGCGGCGCCACCGGCGCGATCACAGGTATCGGCAACGCTCTGCCGCGCGAAGTGCTGCACCTGGTGTCGCTGTGCCAGAAGGCCGCGGCCGGCGACGCCGTTGCGCGGGTGCAGGCCAAGGAGCTGGAGGAGGCGCTGGGCGTGCTGTCCTCGTTCGACGAGGGCGCGGACCTGGTGCTCTATTACAAGTATCTGATGGTGCTGAACGGCGACACTGAGTACACGCTGCATTTTTACGAGACCGACGCGCTGACGGAGTCGCAGCGGCAATATGCCGAAAACCAGTACCAGCTGTTCAAGGACTGGTATGCCAACTGGAACGCCTGACCGGCACGGCTGGTTGGCATTTCGGAACCGCTGGGACCTCGCTGACCTTCAAACCGCCGGAACCGAAATCGGATCCGGCGGTTTCGTCATGAGCACTTGCGCCGGCGGACAGATCCGGTGAATCTGGCGCTGCCGCGCCGGACAAGCAGCGATGCGGCAAATTCCGTGATCCCGTGAGAACCTGAAATGCCGCGTTTTGCCGCCAATCTGTCGATGATGTTCACCGAACATGCGTTTCCGGCCCGTTTCCAGGCGGCTGCGGCTGCGGGATTTGATGCGGTGGAGTTCCTGTTTCCCTATGATTATCCGGCCGAGGACATCGCGGAATGGTGCCGTGTGGCGGGCGTTGAACAGGCGCTCTTCAACCTGTCGCCGGGTAGCTGGGACGCTGG
>JAHJUC010000118.1 GCA_018829385.1 Alphaproteobacteria bacterium | reverse complement strand
TTTGCCCGCCAGCGAAAACGCGGTGCCGTGATCCGGCGAGGTGCGGATGAAAGGCAGGCCCAGCGTCACATTGACCGAATCGTGAAAGCCCAATGTCTTGGCCGGGATCAGCGCCTGGTCATGGTACATGCAGATGGCCGCATCATAGTTTTCGCGGGCTTCGGCGTGAAACATGGTGTCGGCCGGAAGCGGCCCGAAGGCATCGATGCCGTCCGCACGCAGCTCGGCGATTGCCGGCGCGATGATCTCGGCGTCTTCACTGCCGAGCGCGCCATCCTCGCCCGCATGCGGGTTGAGACCGGAAATGGCGATGCGCGGCGCACTCAGGCCGAAGCGGGACGCGAGATCCCGCGCAACGATGCGCGCGGTGTCCACGATCGACCCGGTGGTCAGCGCGTCGGCAACCTGCCTGAGCGGAATATGGATGGTGACGGGCGCGACACGCAGTTTTGGCCCGGCAAGCAGCATCACCGGCATGACCGGATGGCCCGCGGTTTCGCTTGCAAGATGCGCCAGGTATTCGGTGTGCCCGGGAAAACCGAAGCCGGACTCGTAAAGCACCGATTTTGCGATCGGATTGGTCACCACGGCGCGGGTTCTCGACGCTGTGGTCAGCTCCACCGCGAGCCGGATGGCTTCGATGACCGCCTCCGCATTGCCCGGATCCGGCTGACCCGGCACCGCGGGCCTGGCCAGCGCCACCGGCAGCACCGGCAGGGCGGTGGCGAACTTCGCCGCCGCGCTCTCGGCCGTGGCCTCCACAAGCGGTACATCGAGACCGAGCAGCTTCGCCCGGTCCGCCAGCATCGCCGGATCGGCGATCAACAGGAAAGCCGGCAGCTCGAGCCGGCCGCGGTCTTTCCAGGCGGCAAGCGCCAGATCCGGGCCTATTCCGGCGGGATCGCCCATGGTCAAAGCCAGCGCGCGGCGGTGCCCGGTCATGACGGGGAGATCCTTACTTGTTGGCAATAACCGCACGCTTGCGCAGTTCGGCGAGGTATTTCTTGGCTTCCTCGGAGTCGCCTGTATCTTCATTCTCGGAGCGGAACACCAGTTCAGCCGCCTTGTCGTCGGAAACGGTCTTCGCCGAGCATATGATGATGAACTCGACGCCGCGCTCCGTAATCCGCGACGTTGTCGCGCCGCCCGCCTTGGCTTTTTCGATCAGGGGTTTCCAGTCCAGCGGCAATTGCGGCTGCATGATGCGGCCAAGCTGACGCAGCGAAACGTCGCGCAGGCCGGTGATCATCGAGGCGGCACTGTCGCAGCCCTGGATTCGGCCGCGCAGCTGGTCGGCTTCGCGCTTGCGGGCGTTGAGCACAGACTGGGACCGCTTGTTGGCGGGGACCACGAACACCACCTGCTGCAGGAAATATTCCGTGGTGGTCGGCTTGTCGTTGCCCCGCTCGAGCATCTTGGAGACGAGATCCTGGGTCGACATGCCGCCTCCACCCGCGCCGACTGCACTGACGACCCGCGGCCAACTCATCTGGACACGGATGAAGGACTTGAAATGCTTGGGCGTGACCCCGGCCTGGTTGAGCACCTGCGTGAGCTGCTTGGCCGACAGGTTGTTGGAGGCCGCGAAACGTTCAAACGAGGCATCGACCTGCTCATCGGAGACAAGCACGCGAATGCGCGCGGCCTCCTGAAGCTTCAGGGCTTCCTCGATCAGCTGTTCCCGGGCCTTCTCGCCGAGGTTTCCGCCGGTGCGCTGCAGCCTGAGAAACGCCACCCGGCGCGCGATGTCGACGCTGGTGATCGCCTGGTTGTTGACGATGATCTTGATTTCGCTTGCGGCACGCGCGGTGCCCGTCGGCACGAGCAGCAGCGGCAGCACCAGTGCAAACGACAACAGCAGCCCGGTAAGGCGAAAGATCGCGGGAAAGTTCATGCTTTCTGGTCCTTTTGTCCGGTCACACGGGATGGCCGCAGTCTTGCAAATCCGAAGTCGCACGTAAATGCCCATCGCATGCGGCGAAAACGAGGCGCAAACCCCAGCATCGTGCCTGCTCTGCTTCGCATCGGTCTAGAAGCTGGGTTTCAGCAACGGACTTTCAACACCGCCGGCGCCGAGGCCGCCAAGTGTTCGGAAGCTCAGGCGGGCGCCAATCTTCCAGTCACGGGCATTGGTATTGCCGTCGTCCCGCGTGTTTTCATAAGCCAGCGCAAAAGCGAAGCACTCGTCTTCATACAGCAGGCCGAATGCGTTCCTGTTGAACTTGTGGTCCACCAGGTCGTAGCTGGCCGAGGCTGCAACGCGCCAGTAGTCATGAACCTTGAGCGACGCATACCCGGTTACTTCCCTGCGATCCTCGTCGCCGGCAACGAGTGGTCGTGGCGCCTTGATCTCGGTATAGGTCATGGAGGTG
>JAHJUC010000117.1 GCA_018829385.1 Alphaproteobacteria bacterium | reverse complement strand
GAAAATCATCGCGAACGTGAAGGACCGGATCACTTCGCCGCCGAAGATGAACAGCGCCAGAAGCGCCAGCAGCGTTGTCACCGACGTCAGGATGGTACGCGGCAGCATCTGGTTGATCGACAGATCGAGCAGACCGGTCAGTGGCATCTTCTTGTAGCGTCGGAGATTTTCGCGAACACGGTCGTAGACCACCACTGTATCGTTGAGCGAATAGCCGACAATGGTCAGCACCGCCGCGATACTCGACAGGTTGAACTCGATGCCCGACACCACGAAAATGCCGATGGTCAGAACCACGTCGTGGACCGTCGCAATGATCGCGCCGAGCGCGAACTGCCACTCGAACCGGAACCAGATATAGACCAGGATGGCCAGCAGTGACGCAATCACGGCAATGGTGCCGGCCTGGGCCAGTTCCCCCGAGACAGTGGGGCCGACAACCTCGACACGGCGAATATCGTAATCGCCTTCGAGTTCGCCGCGCACCAGCGTGATCACCGACTGTTCGGCGTTTTCGCCGCCGCCTTGCGCCTGCACCCGGATCAGCACTTCACGCGGCGAGCCGAATTCCTGCGCCTGGATGTCGCCGAGATTGAGTTCCGACAGCCGTGCACGGATATCGCCGACATCGGCATTTCCGTCCTTGGCCTGGACCTCGATCATCGACCCGCCCTTGAAATCGATGCCGTAATTCATGTTGACCGTCGCAAACAGTCCCATTGCCGCCAGCGACAGCACCGCCGACAGGACGAAGGTAAACCGGCGGATCTTCATGAAACGGAAGCTGAAATCCCGGATGATCGCGTCCAGCGCACCCTTCGGCATGGATTTTGGCCGCCGGCGGCGCACCCATTCCGCCACCATCCAGCGCGTGAAGGTGAAAGCGGTAAACACGGTGGTGACGATACCGACCGCAAGCGTCACGGCAAAGCCGCGCACCGGACCGGTGCCGAGATAGAACAGGATGACTGCTGCAATCAGCGTGGTGACGTTTGCGTCGAGAATGGTGGCGAATGCCTTGCTGAAGCCCGCATCGATCGCCTGGATCAGTGACCGGCCGGACCGGTGCTCCTCGCGAATGCGCTCGTAGATCAGCACGTTGGAGTCGACTGCCATGCCGACGGTGAGCACGATGCCGGCGATACCCGGCAGTGTCAGCGTCGCCCCCAGCAGCGTCAGCACCGCGATGATCATGGTCACGTTGGCAATCAGCGCCAGGTTGGCGATGAAGCCAAGCATGCCGTAGGCCACGAACATGAACACCAGCACCAGCGTTGCGCCGATGATGCCGGCGATCTCGCCCGCGGCCACCGAATCCGCGCCAAGGCCGGGGCCGACGGTTCGTTCCTCGATCACGGTCAGCGTGGCAGGCAGTGCGCCCGCGCGCAGCAGGATCGCCAGATCGTTGGCGCTCTGAACGTCGAAATTGCCGGAAATCTGTCCGGTGCCGCCGAGAATGGGCTCGCGGATCACCGGCGCGGAGACCACCTGGTCGTCAAGCACGATGGCAAACGGCAAGCCGACATTCTGGGTGGTGGCCTGGCCGAAACGCTGTCCGCCCTTGGAATCGAAGCGGAAGCTGACGATCGGCTCATTGGTCCGCTGGTCGTAGCCGGCCTGCGCGTCGACGAGATTCTCGCCCGACACCAGCACCGAGCGCTGAACCAGATAAGGCACCGGCGGATCATCGGTTGTGTAAAGAACTTCGGAGTTGGCCGGCGGGCGTCCCTGGATGGCTTCCTGCACCGGCATGGAGGTATCCACCATCCGGAACGCCAGCTTTGCGGTCTGGTTGAGCAGGTTCTTCAGCCGCTCGGGATCGTCAAGTCCGGGAACCTGAACCAGGATACGGTCAGCGCCCTGGCGCTGGATCACCGGTTCCGTGGTCCCCAGTTCATCGATACGTTTGCGCACCACCTCGATCGATTGCACCACGGCCGAGGACACGCGATAGGTGATGCCGTCATCGGTGAGCAGGATGCGCAACTGACCCGGCTGGGTTTCCTCGATCGTCGCTTCGGCCACGGTGCCGCCGCCGAACAGCCCGGAATTGACCGGTTGCGTCAGCTCGTCAAGGACCGCCTTGGCTTCCTCGACCTTCGCATCGTCGCGAATCCGTACCTGCACCATCTGGCCGGTCCCGGACAATCCCGTGTACCCGATCCCGGCTTCGCGCAGCAGCCGCCTGACATCGTCAACCGTCGTGGTCAGCCGGTCCTTGATGATGTCCTGTCGCTCCACCTGCAGCAGCATGTAGGAACCGCCCTGCAGATCGAGACCGAGCGTGAGTTTCTTCGATGGCGCCCATTCCGGCAGGCTGTCAGCCTGCTGCTGGCTCAGGAGGTTCGGAAACGCAAACACCACGCTGGCAAGAACGGCGAGCCAGATCAGGGTTGTTTTCCAACGGGAGAAATAAAGCATGGGGCTCTCGGTTCATCCTCGGGGACGAAATAGGGTAAGATGACAGGCAACGCGACCTGGAGGCGGACAGGACCAGTGTCCTGTCCGCACTATGCGGCTATTCCTTGACCGGCTCGCCCTTGACGCGAACATCGGCGATCAGGCTGCGGATCAGGCGGACCTTTACGCCGTCGGCGATTTCGACTTCCAGTTCCGCGTCGTCGATCACCTTGGTGACTTTGCCGACCACGCCGCCGCCGGTGATCACCTGATCGCCACGGCGCACGTTCTTGAGCATTTCCTGGCGTTGCTTCATCTGGGTCCGCTGCGGGCGGATGATGAGGAAATACATGATCACGAAGATCAGCAGGAACGGCAGGATCGACATCAGGATCTCGCCGCCGCCACCGCCGAGTGCGGACTGGGCATAGGCCGGGGTAACAAACATGAAAAACTCCTTGAAGATAAGGCACGGAGCCCTTCACAGGGGCTCCAGCGGTCGAGCGGAATATAGTGGCAAGATGGGCGAATGCAACGCAAACATCGTGCCTTCCCACCTGAATTCCTGCTCAAAACCGCTTTTCCGCTTCCCCACGCCGTGCTACCCGCACTTGAACGTCTCGGGCACGGAGGAATTTTGCCGGGTTGGAGGCAAACGCAGTCTTTCGGGTGCAGCGGCACGGCTTGCGCATTTTTACAATCTGCGCGGACGCCGGACGCCCCAACCCAATATCAGCCAGGTCACGGACATACAGATGCAAGACCAGACAGCCCAGCAGATCCTCGCAGAACTCGCCCGGCTTTCCCGCGCCGTGGAATCGCTGGCGCCGGCTCCGCGCATCGAAAATGACCTCGGCGCGGCCGATTGTTTCGTCTGGAACGCCGATACGCGTCACCTCGCGCCGGTGGCCAGGCCAAACCGGATCGACATCGGCCTGATAAAGGGGGTCGACCACGTCCGCGATATTCTGGTCGACAACACAAGGCGCTTCGCCCGCGGCCTGCCGGCCAACAACGTTCTCCTGTGGGGCGCGCGCGGCATGGGAAAATCCTCCCTGGTCAAATCCGCCCATGCCGAACTCGCCGCCGAAAGCGAGACGATCGCTCCCCTGAAGCTGATTGAGATCCACCGCGAAGACATCAATTCCCTGCCCGAGCTGATGGCCATCCTCAGGCCCGCGCGGGAACGTTTCATCCTTTTCTGCGACGACCTGTCGTTCGACCACGACGACACCGCCTACAAATCACTCAAGGCGGCGCTTGACGGAGGCATCGAAGGCCGGCCGGACAATGTCGTGCTCTACGCCACATCGAACCGGCGCCACCTGCTTCCGCGCGACATGATCGAGAACGAGCGCTCGACCGCCATCAACCCGAGCGAAGCCGTCGAGGAGAAAGTCTCGCTCTCCGACCGTTTCGGCCTTTGGCTCGGCTTTCACAAATGCTCCCAGGACGACTATCTCGAGATGGTCGCCGGCTATGCTGCGCATTTCGATCTGAAGATCACGCCTGAGGACCTGCAGGCCCAGGCGCTCGAATGGTCGACCACCCGCGGTGCGCGTTCGGGCCGCGTCGCCTGGCAGTTCATTCAGGATCTGGCCGGCCGCAGCGGCCAGAAGCTGTAGCCAGCGAGGTTAACCCAACCGAAAATCGAAAAAGGCCGGCACTGCAAAGTGCCGGCCTTTTCCGCTTTCGCCTGGAGGGGCGTTTATTCGAGATACTTGATCGGATCGACCGGCGATGCGTTCTTGCGCACTTCGAAGTGCAGCCTCGGTGTCTTGGCTATGCCGGTCATTCCGGAACTCGCAATCACCTGGCCGCGCGTGACCTTGTCGCCGCGATTGACATTGAGCTGGTCGGCATGGGCGTAGACCGTGACCAGACCGTCATCATGCCGGATCAGGACCGTCTTGCCGTATTCCTTCAGACCATCGCCCGAGTAGATGACAACGCCGTTTTCCGCGGCCTTGACCGGGGTTCCGGTCGGCATCGAGATATCGATGCCGTCATTGCGCTTGCCGTTTTCGGTCTTGGCAAAGCCGGTGATCACCTGGCCGCGGGCCGGCCAGCGGAACTTGCCGATCCCAGTGGCAGCGGGCGCCACGGAAGCGGTGTCGCCCTTGGTCTTTGCTGCAACGCTATCGCCAGCCGCGGTTACTGGCGGCGTATAGGCCTTGGGCGCTGATGGTGTGTTGATCGAAGCCGTTGACGACGGATTGAGCGTCGAGCCGGCGCCGCCCGGAATGGTAAGCGCCTGCCCGATCCGGATATTGCTGCCCGACAGCTTGTTGGCTGCCTTCAACGCGTCGACGCTCACGCCATGACCGCGTGCGATCTTGCTGAGTGAATCGCCGGACTTGACCACATAGACGCCGCCGCCGGCCTCGCCGGACTTGGAAGCCGTTCCAGAAATTGCCTGACCTGCAGACGACTGCTTGTCCGGATTGCGCAGCGACGGGGCTGACGGCAGCACAGCCACTTCGCGACCCGGCGCGGGTGCGGGCAGAGGAAGCCGGTCATGCTTGACCTCGCCGACCAGGCCGGAGCTGGAATGGGAAGCGCGGGTCTTCGCGTCGCTGTCCGGCGCCGAAACCGGTGCCTGGCGCGAATAGACATAGATAGGGATCAGCAATTGCCGGCCGCTCGGAACCTTCGATGCGTCGGCGATGCCGTTGGCCTTCATGATCTCGCTGGCGGGAACGCCGTAGCG
>JAHJUC010000759.1 GCA_018829385.1 Alphaproteobacteria bacterium | reverse complement strand
CTAGAACGCATCCTCGAGATGCACCGGCCATCTCCATGGGCTGACCACGACGATGTCGCAGCGCCAGGACAGACGTGCCGAATCGCGCTGCCGGCTGATGAACAGCTCGCCCGCCGCCGCAATCCGCCGCTGAGCCGGATAACTCACCGCATCGACGCCCGCGGCCAGGTCCCGCCGCGCCTTGACCTCGACGAAGGCAACGAGATCGCGTTTGCGCGCCACGATGTCGATTTCCCCCACCGGGGTGCGGTAGCGCAAGCTGACGATGCGGTAGCCCTTCAGCATCAGGACGAGCGCGGCCAACACTTCCGCGCGGCGGCCCTTGCGCTCGGAGCGCCGTTTCCTGTCGAGCCTGTCGCCCGCGCTCACGCCTCGTCCCGGGGCGCGGCGGTTTTCATGCCGAGCAACCGCTGATAGAGATCCTTGCGGTTGAGCCCGGTCAGCCGCGCCGCTTCCGTCGCCGCCTTGCCGGCGGGCAGCTCGCGCGCGAGCCTCGCCAGCAGCGTCTCGACATCGTCTTCCGAGGGCGGCGGCGTCGAGCCGGGGCCAATCACCAGCACGATCTCGCCGCGCACGGTCTCGTCCTCGTAACTGGCCGCAAGTTCGCCCAGCGTGCCGCGCCGGATCTCCTCATAGGCCTTGGTCAGTTCCCGGCAGACGGCCGCCGGCCGGTCGGGACCGAGCACTTCGGCGGCGGATTTCAGGCAGGCGGCGAGCCGGTTCGGGCTCTCGAAGAACATCAGCGTCGCCTCCGTCGCCGCAAGGCCGGCCAGCCGGTCGCGCCGCGCCTTGTCCTTCGACGGCAGGAAGCCGGCGAACAGGAAGGTGTCGCTGGGCAGGCCCGAGGCGACAAGGGCTGCCATCGGCGCCGAGGCGCCGGGGATCGGGATCACCGGCACGCCGGCATCGATCGCGGTCTGCGAGATCCGGTAGCCGGGATCGGAGACCAGCGGCGTGCCGGCGTCGGAGATCAGCGCCACGCTCTTGCCCGCTTCGAGCGCCGCCATCAGCTTCGGCCCGGCGCGCTCGGCATTGTGCTCGTGATAGGCATAGGGTCGTGTCGTGATGCCGAAACGGTCGAGCAGCACCCGGCTCACCCGGGTGTCCTCGCAGGCGATGATGTCGGCGCCGGCCAGCGTCTCCAGCCCGCGGATCGTCATGTCGCCAAGATTTCCGATCGGCGTGGAAACCAGATAGAGCCCCGGCGCAAGCGGCCGCGCGGCGATCTCGTGCGCACCGATGCGGAAAGACCGCGCCGGCTGGTCGGTCACCGGTGCCCTTTGCTTGTCGTTGTCAGCCGAAGCCGTTGATTTCCTGCTCGCCATCTTTGCTCCGCTGGTGTCCCGTCAGGCTTCCGTGCTGTGCGGGTTTAGCAGAGTTTTGATCACAAGCGCGAGAGGGATCGGGCGGGCTTTCATGTGCGTGCCGCTGCTGACAGAATTTGGCCAGCCGGCAGGCCATCAGTGCGATTTTATCCAAGGGGCACTCATGAGACCATCATTGAGACAAAAGGCCATCGCTGTCTGTGACGCCAAGATCGCGCAAAAGGGCGAAGGTGTGGGGCTGTCCTTTTATGCCTTTTTCGCCAACAGGAACGACAATCCGGAGGTGTTGATGGAGGCGGCGACATGGTGGATTAAGATCCACAGGCTTGATCATTTCGAAAAGGCGGCAAAGATCAGGCGGATGCTGCAGGATCAGATTTGATGTGCATCTTCGCGGAACTTTCGCCACAAAGACCGTCAAGGATTCACCTCGACAGAAAACCGGGACAGGGTATCGGGTCTTATGAGTGCGTTGCAGCAACTGGCGAATGACATATGGATCGCTGACGGGGACATCGTCGATTTCTACGGATTTCCCTATCCGACCCGCTGCGTCGTTGTCCGGTTGGCTGGTGGCGGTCTTTGGGTCTGGTCGCCGATCGCCCTGACATCCGGATTGCGGGCCGAGATTGAACAACTGGGGCAACCGGCGCATCTGGTCAGCCCCAACAAGATCCATCATCTCTATCTGCAGGACTGGCATTCGGCCTATCCCGATGCGCGGCTTTGGGGGCCGCAATCGACGATCAGCAAGCGGACGGATCTGTCGTTCGAAGCGCCGCTGGAAGACGACCCGCCAGAAGACTGGCGGGCAGACCTCGACCAGGCCTGGTTTCGTGGATCAGGATTCCTCGATGAAATCGTGTTTTTCCACCGGGCATCCCAAACCGCAATCATTGCCGACATGTCGGAGAACTTCACCGAGGATTTCCTGCGACGGCACTGGTCTGCCTGGAAGCGCTGGATCGCCCGGATCTGGGGTATCGTCGAAGGGAAAGGCTATGCCCCGCTGGAGTTGCGCTGGTCGTTCCTGTCGAAAGGCCCCTTGCGCGCCGCACGCGACAAGGTTTTGGGCTGGAATCCGCGTCGGGTCGTGATGGCCCACGGAAGAATCCAGGAAAGCGGCGGCAGGAGTTATCTGGCCAAGGCATTCGAATGGATAGGCTGATTCATACCGGAGTTGATTTTCCCTTCAGAACACCTGGCTGATCAGGCCTGCCGCCGACAGGAGCGCAAGAAGCACCAGGCAGGCGATCTTGTAGAGGTGCTCGTAGGCCGGTCGGAACAACCGGATGCCAGCAAAGACGCCGAGCAGCACCACCGGCGCCATCAGCACGCCGCGCCAGATCGCCTGCATGGTCATCAGGTCATAGGCGATGAGCGAAACCAGCGAGGTGAACATGCTGATCGCCAGAAACATCACCAGCGACGCGCGCATCTGCCTGGGCGGCGCTTCGCTGGCGAGCACGTAAAGCGCGATCACCATGCCGCCGACCGACGCCAGCCCGGTGGCGATCCCGGCGGTCAGTCCGCTGGCGTAGAGGCCTTTCGGGGTGCTCAGGAAGGCCGGTTTCAGCTTGAAGAACTGCGCCAGCGTCAACGTCAGGATCAGGCTCAGCGCCAGTTTCCGCGACAGATCCACATCGATGCTCGTGGTCGCAAGCAGGCCCAGCGGCACGCCGATGGCGGAACAGATCACCAGGCTCCAGACGATCTTCATGTTGGCGTGCGCCATGCCGCCCCGGAACATCGCCAGGCTTGCCGCGCCTTCGAGCAGATAGCACATCGGGATCAGTTCGACCGGTGGAATGAGGACTGCGACGGATGCCATCACGATGGCCGACAGGCCGAAGCCGGCAAAACCGCGGATCAGCCCGGCCATGAACACCGCGGCCAGCACAATCAGGAGGTCAGCCGCGGCAAGTCCGGTGTACTGCGTCAGGGTGGCGAGCATGGAACGGTTCCCGCCCGTTCGGGGCGCCGGAAGTCAAGCACTGGCGATAGCATGGAAGTGAAACCTGCCGGTGCATAACGGCGCGGCTTCGGCATTTCCCTCGCTGCGGACAGTCCCGCTTCTGTTACGGTGATCGGCAATGCGGCAAAGGCCCTTGATAGAATAGGGTCAGTCTCTGCGCGGTGAACGGTTCTCATTTCATGACCAGTACATCAAAAACATTTTCACAGCTTTACAATATCCCGCCAGGGATCTGGGCGCTCGGATTCGTTTCGCTTCTGATGGATGTGTCCTCCGAGCTGATTCACGCGCTGCTGCCGGTCTATCTCGTGACTGTCATGGGGGCCTCGATGGTGACGGTCGGCGTCATTGAAGGGATTGCCGAGGCAACCGCCTCCATTGTCAAGGTCTTCTCAGGGGCGATTTCCGACTGGCTCGGCAAGCGCAAGCTGCTGGCCGCGATTGGCTATGGCCTGGCTGCTTTCACCAAGCCGGTGTTTCCCCTGGCGGCCTCTTTGTGGTGGGTGGTGGCTGCGCGCTTTGTCGACCGCATTGGAAAGGGCATTCGCGGCGCGCCTCGCGACGCCTTGATCGCCGATATCGCACCTGCCCAGCTGCGCGGGGCCAGTTTCGGCCTGCGGCAGTCGCTGGATACGGTCGGAGCCTTTCTCGGTCCGGCTCTGGCGATGGGTTTGATGTATGTGACCGCGAATAACTTTCGCGCTGTCTTCTGGTTCGCGGTGCCTCCGGCCTTTTTGGCGCTCGGCCTGCTGCTGTTTGCCGTACGCGAGCCGGAACGCCCGGCCGGATTGCGAAAAGTACGGTTTCCTCTGAGCGTGGCCGAACTCAAGCGTCTGGGATCGTCTTATTGGCTGGTTGTTGCCGTGGCCACGGTATTCACGCTGGCAAGGTTCAGCGAGGCGTTTCTGATCCTGCGGGCGCAAGGGACAGGGTTGCCGTTGGTGCTCATCCCGATGGTGCTGATCGTGATGAACGTCGTCTATTCGATGGCCGCCTATCCCGCCGGGGTATTGTCCGACAGGTACAACAGGCTGACCGTGCTGATTATCGGTCTCGTGCTGCTCATCGCCGCCGATCTTGTGCTTGCGTTGTCGCAGGATCTGCGAGGGGTTGCGATTGGCGTTGCCCTTTGGGGCCTGCACATGGGTGTGACACAGGGACTGCTGGCGACGCTGGTCGCCGATACCGCGCCGCCTGAACTTCGCGGAACCGCTTATGGCGTCTTCAATCTTCTGACTGGCCTGGCTCTGCTGGCTGCAAGCATATTGGCCGGAGCGCTGTGGGACAGCATCGGGCCGCAGGCGACTTTTCTCGCCGGCGCAGGGTTCGCCGTTCTTGCGCTCTTGGGCCTTGGCCTTTTGAGGTGGCGGGTGCCAGCCCTCGGGGCCTCGCAATAGTCATGGTCCTGGCGGCCCCGTAAGCTCGGGGGCGCAGCTTATGGAAAGCCGCGTCCGCGACGTTCGGATGGTGTCGAACCTGTCAGCCTGACGGGGCTTCGGGTTAAGCCGTGCGGGCGTCGGATGCGGGCTGCGACCGGGCGATCTTCTTGACCACTTCCGGGATCAGCAGGGCAGGCGCCGGCCTCGAGTAGTAGAAGCCCTGAATGGCGTCACAGCCCATTTGCCTTATCACGGCCACCTCTTCGCCGGTCTCCGCGCCTTCAATGACGATGCTGAAACCCAGGCCGCGGCCCAGTTCGAGAATGCCGCGCAGCACCTTCTGTTTGCGCACATCGGTGTCGATGTCGGAAACGAAGCTCCTGTCGACTTTCAACTGGTCAAACGGCAGACGGTTGAGATAGCCGAGCGATGAATAACCCGAGCCGAAATCGTCAAGCGACAGCAGCACGCCGAGTTCCCGGATTGCCGAGAGAACGGTCTCGATCCGCCGCTCGCTCTGGTCGACAAACACCCCTTCGGTGATTTCGATGCAGATCTCGTTGCCGGACAGGCCATGACGTTTGAGCGCGTCTTTCACCACCGCGACAAAGTTGGACTGCCACAGCTGGATTGGCGAAACATTCACCGAGATGTGCTTGAAATCGAAATTCTTCTCGCGCCATTTCGCGGCCTGCTCGCAGGCGAGGTCGAGAATGAGGGTGCCCAGATCGACGATCTGCCCGCTGCTCTCCGCGATCGGAATGAAAAGCCCCGGAGAAATCGGTCCTTCCGCCGGATGGGTCCAGCGGGCCAGGGCCTCGACGCCGGCCAGCTGGTTTGTCGCCGGGTCGATCTGCGGCTGGAAATGGATCTCGATCTCGCGCTCCTGGATGGCCAGCCGAAGCATCCGCTCTATACGGATATTGTTCTCGGACTCGTCATGCAGTTCCGATGAGAAGATCACCGCCCGGTCGCCCGTGGCCTTGGCCTTGCGCAGCGCCAGGCCGGCATTGCGATGGGCTTCATCCGCATCCCGGGCATCATGCTGCAGCAGAACGATGCCGGCCGATCCCGTTACGTGAAATTCGCCGGCCCGCAGCTCGATCGGCTGATGCAGCGCACTCAGCAGTTTTCCCGCCAGCGCCGAGGCCTGGTCGGTGGACCTGCCATCGCCGATAAGAATGGTGAAATGATCGGCCGCCAGACGGGCAATGCGTGCGCCATCGCCCGCGGTCTCCTTGATCCTGGAGGCCACCTCTTTCAGCAGGCTGTCGCCGGCCGTCTGCCCGTAGGCGTCATTGATCTTTTTGAACTTGTCGAGATCGAGATGAATCAGCGCCCATTTGCGTTTGCCGGAAAGGCTTTCGCGCAGCGCGGTATCGAGATCGGAGAGATACCGGCCCCGGTTGGAAAGCCCTGTCAGCGAATCCGTGTAGGCCAGGTGGGCAAGCTTGTCCTGCAGCGCCACGACCCGCTTGAGCCCCTGCGCCAGCGCACCGATCTCGTCGTCGCGTGTGCTGTAGGGGACCGCGCCGCTCGGCACGCCCGCGGCAAGATCGTCGGCATATCTCGCCAGCACCCTGAGCGGCTTCATCTCGGCGCCCATGCCGGCGGCCCCGAAGGCGGCGACGAGCACCAGGATGAGGCCTGCTGCAACGATGATCTGCCAGCGCAACTCGGTCTTTGCCGCCACCAGGTCATCGACCCAGCCGACATCGACGGCCAGCGCGCCGGCCACGGCGCCGCTGGCCGCCTGGATCGGCGTCAGATAGGCCAGCCGCAAGCGTCCCATGACCGGCACCTCGCCCAGATGCGGCCGGTTGTTGATGAGGTTGTCATAGGCGGGATGCAGGATGCCGATCGACATCGGCGGCGGCATCGACCCGTCCGGCTTCCGGAAGGTCGTGGCGAAGCGGTCGAACGCCTGGGTTTCCGGGTTCAGCCTGAACAGGTTGGCGGCACCCTGGTTGATCGCGCCGATTTCCTTGAGAAGCGCGTCGTGGTCCTGCCGGAACGAAAGCGCAGCTTCGGTGTCCGTGCCCTTGAGCTGCAGGGCCTGCGGGCGGCCGTTTTCATCGCGGATGGCGGTGAATTCGGACGCGAGCCGTTCAGCAAACAGTGCTGTCGCCGCACGTGCCGCGCGGTCGATACGGATGGCGGAGTTGGTCGCTGTCACTTCGTAGAGCTTGAAGTAACCGAGAGTGGCGGTAATCAGAATTGAAACAGAAACGATCAGCACCAGCAGAGCCGTCGCTCTGGCGGTTGTTCCCTTCAGAAACGAAAAAAATCCGGACATGTTCGACTGCCCCAAAAAATTGTCTAAATAATATGTGAAAATCTAGCGGATAAAGCTTGCGCGAAAGTGAAGCGGAAAGATTCAATTTTTAATGTTTATCGTCGTGCATGATTGCACTGGTCCGATAATTAAGTTCGGGCCGAATACTGTCAGTTGATGATGCAGAAGGCAAGCAATGCTGGAAGCTTGTTGAACGTTCCAGCAGCCGCACTTTCCCGAAATGAAGCACAATGCTTGCAGCAGTCGGATCGCCGCCACCATCTGCTGGCCTGCTTGCCGGGGCCGGAACAGCGGTTGCTGTCCTGGCGCTCAGAACGCCAGATCGGCGACCACCGCGTCAAGCACCAGCATGCCGGCGGGCGTGCAGCGGATCCGGTCCGCGCCCATCTGTTCGATCATGCCGTGATGGATCAGGAAATCGGTGCGGTCGGGATCGAGACCGCGACCGGCCAGTGCGCCCCAGCGCTTGAGGTTGATGCCCTCGCGCAGCCGCAGTCCCATCAGCAGCAACTCGTCCGCCTGCTCGGAGGCGGTCAGTTCGGTGGTCTCGACCATGCCGTGGCCGTTTTCCGCCACCAGCTTCAGCCATTGCTCCGGCGTACGTTCGGTCGCCGTGGCGATCTTGCCGGTCTTGGTTGACAGCCGGCCATGCGCGCCGGGACCGATGCCGGCATAGTCGCCATAACGCCAGTAGGTGAGGTTATGGCGGCTTTCCGCGCCCGGCCGGGCATGGTTGGAAACCTCATAGGCCGGCAGCCCATGGCTTTCGCAGACCTGCCGGGTCAGTTCGTAAAGCTCGGCCGAAAGGTCTCCATCGGGGACGATCAGCTTGCCGGCCTTGTGCAGGCCATAGAACGGCGTGCCTTCCTCGATCGTCAGCTGGTAGAGCGACAGATGGTCGGCGGCCAGTGAAATGGCCTCTTCCAGCTCCGCCGCCCAGGCTTCGGCGGTCTGCTCGGGCCGGGCGTAGATCAGGTCGAACGACATGCGCGGAAAGATCTCGCGCGCCAGCCCGATGGCTTTCAGCGCCTCGGCCCGGTCGTGCAGCCGCCCCAGCCGCTTGAGATCGGCGTCGTTGAGCGCCTGCACGCCCATCGACACGCGGTTGACCCCGGCCTGCCGGTAGCCGCGAAACCGCCCGGCCTCGACGCTGGAAGGATTGGCCTCGAGCGTGATCTCGATCCCCTCCGGTACCACCCAGGCCTGCCGCACCGCATCGAGGATCGCGCCGACCGTGTCGGGCGACATCAGCGACGGCGTGCCGCCGCCGAAAAAGATGCTGGTGACAACCCGTGGGCCGGAGAGCGCCCGCATCGCCGCGATTTCGCGGGTGAAGGCGGCGACATAGGCCTGCTGGTCGATGCCGGCGTGCCGGACATGGCTGTTGAAATCGCAATAGGGGCACTTGGCCGCGCAGAACGGCCAATGCAGATAGATGCCGAAACCGGGTTTGCCGGTGTCTGGCGCAATTGCGCCGGGGGCAACGGCATCGACGGCGGACGCGGTCCCGTCAACTGGGTGAGAGGGCGTGGTCACGTGGCAGGCACACCGAGGCATTGTTCCGCAAACAGCTTGAAGGCCCGCGCCCGGTGCGAGAGGGCGGTGGCCTGGCCCGGCTTCCAGCCGTGCTTTTCCTCGGCGGGCATCTCGCCGAAGGTGCGGCTGTGCCCATCGGGCCGGAACATCGGATCGTAGCCGAAACCGAGCGACCCGCGCGGCGGCCAGACCAGCACGCCCGGCGCCTCGCCGCGGTAGAAGCTCGTCTCGCCCTCGGGCGTTGCCAGGCACAGCACGCTGACGAAGCGGCCGGTGCGCCGGTCATCGCTGTCCGCCCCGCGCGCCCTGAGCGCATCCTCGACCTTCTGCATCGCAATGCCGAAATCGCGGCTGCCGTCTTCCAGCGTCGCCCAGTCGGCAGTGTAGACACCCGGCGCGCCGCCCAGCGCATCCACGACAAGACCGGAATCGTCCGACAGCGCGATCAGCCCGGAGGCCTTCGCCGCCGCTAGCGCCTTGGTGGCGGCATTGGCTTCGAAAGTGTCGCCGGTCTCGTCGGGTTCGGGAAGACCGAGTTCGGCCGCCGAGGTGATCTCGACGCCGAGCGGCCCGCACAGATCGCGGATCTCCGAAATCTTGCCGGCATTGTGACTGGCAACCAGCAGCTTGGTCAGGGGCGCGTTCGGCATCGGTGTCACAGCGGTCCCGCGACCGCTTCCTTCTGCATGGCAACCAGATCGGAGATGCCGTTCTTGGCCAGTTCCAGCAGTTCCAGCAGTTGTTCCTGCGTGAACGGCTCGGCCTCGGCCGTGCCCTGGATCTCGACGATGCCGCCCGACCCGGTCATGACGAAATTGGCATCCGTCTCGGCCGCCGAATCCTCGAGATAATCCAGATCGATCACCGGCTGGGAGGCGAAGATCCCGCACGACACGGCGGCGACATGATCCTTGAGCACCCGCTCGGTGCGCACCATGGCGCGCGCTTCCATCCATTTCAGGCAGTCATGCAGCGCGATCCAGGCGCCGGTGATTGCGGCAGTACGGGTGCCGCCATCGGCCTGGATGACATCGCAGTCGATGGTGATCTGGCGTTCGCCGAGTTCCTTGAGATCGACCACCGCGCGCAGCGAGCGGCCGATCAGCCGCTGGATTTCCAGTGTCCGGCCACCCTGCTTGCCCGAGGTCGCCTCGCGCCGCATGCGGTCGCCGGTCGAGCGCGGCAGCATGCCGTACTCGGCCGTCACCCAGCCCTTGCCGCCGTTGCGCAACCATGGCGGAACCCGCTCTTCGAGGCTTGCCGTGCACAGCACATGCGTGTCGCCGAACCGGACCAGGCATGAGCCTTCGGCATGCTTGGATACGCCGCGTTCAAAGCTGACCGCCCTCATGCTGTCTGTTTTCCGTCCCGAGGGGCGCATCATGTCTCTCCTGATTTCAGTGTTGCCGCCTTCTATCGGCGCGCGCGGCGCGATGCAAAGAAAAAGCGTTCGGCCCGCGCCTATTGCGGGAATGGCCCGTCAATCCGCCCCGGCCCCGGGTTGCCTCTTCCGTGTTGATGCGCAAATCCCTATATTCCCGCTAGGCACTGCCGCGGGCGGCCTGTAGGACAACAAGCATGACCATGACAAAGACATGACCATGAACACGCCATCCATACCTGCCGATCTTGTCGGAGCGCTCGATGAACGCTCGCGGGAGATTTTCCGCGCGCTGGTGGAAAGCTACATGGAATCCGGCGATCCGCTCGGCTCGCGCAGCCTCTCGCGCATGCTGCCGATGTCGCTGTCGCCGGCATCGATCCGCAACGTGATGAGCGATCTCGAGGATCTGGGCCTCATCTATGCGCCCCATGTCAGCGCCGGCAGGCTGCCCACCCAGAAGGGCTTGCGGTTCTTTGTCGACGCTTTCATGCAGGTCGGCGACCTGCAGCCGGAGATGCGCCAGACAATCGAGCGCCAGGTTCATTCGGAAGATACCAGCCGCCCGGTCGAGACGCTGCTAACCGAGGCGAGCCAGATGCTCTCCGGCATGACCCGCGGCGCGGGGCTGGTGATTGCCGCCAAGCAGGATTCCACCATCCGCCACATCGAGTTCATCCGGCTCGACCCGAAGCGGGCGCTGGTGGTGCTGGTCGGCGGCAATGACCAGGTCGAGAACCGGGTGATGGAGCTGCCGGACGGCGTCACCGCCGGGCAATTGACCGAGGCGGCCAACTTTCTCAATGCCCATCTTGCCGGACGCACGATGAGCGAGGTGCGAAGGGAGCTTGAGCGCATCACAGCCGAGGTTCGCACCGAGCTTGACGTGCTGTCGCGCGATCTGGTCGAGCGCGGACTGGCGGTCTGGGCCGGCAGCCGCGAGGGCGCCAACGCGGCACGGCTGATCGTGCGTGGCCGTGGCAATCTGCTCGAAGGCCTGTCCGCCGGCGAGGAGCTCGATCGCCTCAAGCTGCTGTTTGATGAACTCGAGCGCAAGGAAAGCCTGATCGAACTGATGACGCTGGCCGAAGAGGGCTCCGGCGTCCGCATCTTCATCGGCTCGGAGAACAAGCTGTTCTCGCTGTCGGGATCCTCGCTGATCGTGGCCCCCTGGCGCGATGGCGAGGACAAGGTCGTCGGCGCCGTGGGCATCATCGGGCCGACCCGGCTCAACTACGCCCGCATCGTTCCGATGGTCGATTACACCGCGCAGCTGGTCTCGCGGCTGGTCCGCAAATAGCTTGGCTGAGACATCGCCGGCCGTTCCAATTGCTTGCCCGGCCTTGTGGGTTTGATCGGATGCGCGGCGTCTCGGGCCTTGATTTTTGCCCCCCGAACGTCGATATGCGGGGCAACTCCCTAAAATTGTTTCAAACAGTCAGGACATGCACACCATGAGCGATGAAAGCCAGGGCCGCGAAAACGAAAACCCGCAGGCAGACGCCGCACCCAAGGCTGATGAGGCTGCCAACCCTTCAACCGAACAGGAACTCGATCCGATGCAGGTGCTGATGGCCGAAGTGGCCGAACTCAAGGATCAGCGCCTGCGCATGGCCGCCGAGATGGAAAACCTGCGACGGCGGACTGCCCGCGAGATCAAGGACGCGAAGAGTTACGCCATTTCCGGGTTCGCCCGGGACATGCTGCAGGTCTCCGACAATCTCCAGCGTGCGCTGGCCGCCGTGCCGGAGCAGGCCGAGGCTGCATCCGACAACGGTCTCAAGACACTTGTCGAGGGCGTCGAGCTGACCGAGCGCGCCATGCTCTCGACCCTTGAACGTCACGGCGTGCGCAAGCTCGAGCCGATGGGCCAGAAGTTCGATCCGAACTTCCACCAGGCGATGTATGAAGTCCCCAACACCGACGTCCCCAACAACACCGTCCTCGACGTGGTCCAGCCCGGCTACGTGATCGGCGACCGGATGCTGCGCCCGGCGATGGTCGGCGTCTCGAAAGGCGGCCCGAAGGAAGCGGCGCAGCCAGAAGCCGCCCAGGCCGACACCGATGGCCCCGATCCCGCGTCCGGCTACGACGTCTAAGGCCGTCCCCGGCGGG
>JAHJUC010000758.1 GCA_018829385.1 Alphaproteobacteria bacterium | reverse complement strand
TATCGGCGGTGGCCAGATCTATGCCCAGGCCATTTCCCTTGCCGACGAACTCCTGCTGACCGAGGTCGATGCCGACATCGAGGGCGACACGGTGTTCCCGGCGATTGATTCGACCCTGTGGCAAAAGGTCAGCCTGTCCGATCCGGTAAAGACCGAAAAGGACAGTCATCCGGTCCGTTTTGCCGTCTGGCGGCGGCGAAATCGATAATTCGACAGGATTAGGCCGCAATCGGCGTCTGATCGCGCGATGCCGCGTTGAAAGCGGCGGGTGCGATACCTATAACGAGGACAACGCGCAAACGCCGGAAAGTTTCCGGTGCGTGCCTTAACACGGTTTGGAAAGAGGTATTGATGCCCTGGAGCAATCAAAACGGAGGAGGCGGCGGCCCATGGGGCGGCGGCGGCAATGGCGGTGGCAACAATCAGGGACCGTGGGGCAAGGGCCCCCAGCCGCCGCGCGGCGGCGGCAATCCGCCCGACCTCGAGGAACTGATCCGGCGCGGCCAGGACAAGCTGCGCCAGGTGCTTCCCGGCGGCGGCGGTGGCCCGGGTTCGGGCAGCACAAAGCTAATCGCCGGCCTCGTGGTGCTGGGCCTTGTCGGCCTGTGGCTGATGCAGGCCGTCTATACGGTCCAGCCGGACCAGCGCGGCGTCGAACTGCGCTTCGGCAAGCCCAAGGACGAGATTTCCCTGCCGGGTCTTCACATGATTTTCTGGCCCTTCGAGACCGTCGAGCTGGCCAGCATCGTCGAGCGCGAAATGAGCACTGGCGGTTCCTCACGCACAGGATCGATCGATGGCCTGATGCTGTCGGGCGACCAGAACATCGTCGATGTCGAGTTCAAGCTGCTCTATTCGGTGCAGGACCCCGCGGCGTTCCTGTTCAATCTTGCCCGTCCGGAAGACACGTTGCGCCAGATCGCTGAAAGCGCCATGCGCGAAGTTGTCGGCCGCAGGCCGGCGCAGGATATTTTCCGTGACAACCGCGAGGTCATCGCCACGGAAGTCCGAACGATTATCCAGAGCGGGATGGACGCCTTCCCGTCCGGCATCGCCATCAACCAGGTTGCGATCGAGGACGCGGCGCCGCCGCGTGAAGTGGCCGACGCCTTTGACGAGGTGCAGCGTGCCGAGCAGGACGAGGACCGCTTCGTCGAAGAGTCCAACCAGTATGCCAACCAGAAGCTTGGTCAGGCGCGTGGTGAAGCGGCTACACGTCGCGAAGAGGCTTCCGCCTACAAGGACCGTGTCGTCAATGAAGCGACCGGTGAAGCCGGCCGATTCCTTTCGGTCTACGAGGAGTACGCCAAGGCGCCGGACGTGACCCGGTCGCGGCTTTATCTCGAGACCCTTGAGAAGGTTCTCGGCGGATCCGACAAGGTCATCATCGGCCAGGATGGAGGCGGCTCCGGCGTCGTGCCCTATCTGCCCCTGCCTGAAGTCCGCAAGAATGCAGGAGGCACCAACTAATGGCTAACCGTCTTCCCTTTATCGGCGGCCTGCTGGCCGTCATCGTTTTCCTTGTCTGGTCTTCTGTGTTTGTCGTCAACGAACGAGAGCAGGCCATCGTCGTCCGCTTCGGTGAAATCCAGTCTGTGAAGACCGAGCCCGGTCTGTACTTCAAGCTGCCCTTCGCCTTCATCGATGCCGATACGGTTCAGTATGTCGAGGACCGCGTGCTTCGCTTTGACCTGGATGATATCCGGGTGCAGGTTTCGGGCGGCAAGTTCTACGAAGTCGACGCCTTCGTGCTCTACAAGATCGCCGATGCGAAGCGCTTCCGTCAGACGGTGTCAGGCGATCAGGTCGCAGCCGAATCCCGGCTCCGTACCCGCCTGAACTCCGCCCTGCGTACCGTTTACGGTCTGCGCGGCTTTGAATCGGCCCTGTCGGAAGAGCGTACCTCGATGATGCGTGAAGTGCGTGATCAGTTGCGTCCGGAAGCCGAATCGCTCGGACTTCGCATCGATGACGTGCGCATCCGCCGCACCGACCTCACCCAGGAAGTCTCGCAGCAGACCTATGAACGGATGAAGGCCGAACGTCTGGCCGAAGCCGAACTGATCCGTGCACGAGGCAACGAGGCGGCGCAGCGTATTCGCGCCATCGCCGACCGTCAGGTCGTCGAGATCGTCTCCGAAGCGGCCCGTGACGCGGAAATCATCCGAGGCGAGGGCGATGGCGAGCGCAACCGGATCTTTGCCGAGGCGTTTGCGCGCGACCCGGAGTTCTTCGAGTTCTACCGGTCGATGAACGCCTACAGCGAGGCACTGGCCGACACCGGCACCACCATGGTGCTGTCGCCCACGTCGGAGTTCTTCCGCTATTTCAACAGTGCCGCAGGCGCCAAGGATGCCGCCCCGGCGACGGCTCCGGCCGCACCGGCCAACTGATGAACGGGTGACCGCCGGTGAGCATGTTCTTTCTGGCGGTCGGACTTGTGCTTGTAGTGGAGGGGCTGGCCTATGCGCTGGCCCCTTCCTTTATCCGCCGCATGGCGG
>JAHJUC010000757.1 GCA_018829385.1 Alphaproteobacteria bacterium | reverse complement strand
GTTCCACCCCCGTTAAGACAGCGATCAGCACCGGAAGGGCAAGCAGGCGGCGCACGGATCAGTCCCTGATCTCAAGCGAGAAGCCCGGACCGGCGATGATCCTGCCATGGTTGAAAGGGCGGTGGTCCTGCGGCGACGGTGCGCCCGTGAGGACTGCGGGGCTGGCGGAGAAGCTGTCCACAGAACCGGCCACAGAACCGGCATTGGCTTTGGCGAATGTCACCGCCGCGGCAAATGTTGCTGCAGCGATCGCGAGCGTGATCTGGATGGCGTCCATCGTATCATGGTCCCCGTTTCAACTGTGCCGGCGCTAACGGTGAAAGCACCCGACACAGAGACAACGCACGAGCTGCAAGAAAGATGCATCACGCTCTGGCGGCCAGTGAAATATCAGCTTACCACGCCCGGCGGCTTCACAGCGGCTGCGGACCGCGCCAGGAGGTCAGCGCCGACAGCCGCGCGGTCTTCTTGAACTGGTGACGGTCCATGCGCCTGAGGATGCCGGCGAGAAAGCGGATGGTTTCGACGATGTAGGGACCCTTGTTGAGCATGATGCATTCGGCCCGCTGGCCCATGGCGGCATCGGTGACTTCGGCGCGCGACGGTGCTCCGCTCTTGATCAGCGTCTCGAGCACCTGGGTTGCCCAGACCACGGGTATGTGCGCCGCCTCGCAGAGCCAGAGGATTTCCTCCTGGGCTTCCGACAGGCGCTCGGTACCCACTTCCATGGCCAGGTCGCCGCGGGCGATCATCACCGCGACGGGATGATGCGACCCGGCCTGAACGATCAGCCTTGGCAGGTTGCGGACTGCGAGTCCGGTCTCGATCTTCAGCAGCAGCGGTTGCGGCGGACGGTCGCCGCGATGCTGGCTGAGCGCCGCCATCATGCCGCGAACGTCTTCCGGCCGCTGCACAAAGGAACAGCCGACGATGTCGGCGTTTTCAGCGACAAAGGGAAGGTTGGCAAGGTCGGTAGCGGTCAGATGCTCGATCTCGAGATCGATGGCGGGGAAGTTGATCCCCTTCTCGAGCTTCAGCTTCTTGCCCTTGTCGGCCACCACGGTGACTTCCAGCACCGCGCCATCCTCGATCAGTTCGACAACGCGGGCGCCGATCTTGCCGTCATCGATCCATACCTGGAGTCCGGGCTGCAGTTTTGCGACGATGTCCGGAAAGGTGATGGTGATGGATGGCAGCCTGTCGGGCCTTTGCGGCGGCCTAGCCAGGAGCCTGAAACGGTCGCCGCGATAGAGCCGCCTGGCCTTGGCCGGCGTGATGCTCTCGATCCGGCATTTCGGACCCGCTATGTCCATCAGCACCGGGCACGTCCTTTGAGCCCTGGCGGCGGCGGCGCGGATGTTGGCGATCATCGCCGCCCATGCCTCGGGCCCGTCATGGGCGCAGTTGATGCGAAAGCAGCTGGCGCCCGCCTCGACCAGCTGATCGACAAAGGCGGGATCGGTGGCGCCCTGCGGCGGGACAGTCACCATGATGCGGGTGTTGCGCTCGCCGGGATAGTCGCCAAAGAAACGGGCCTGATCACGGGTGATCTGCACCAGTCCGGCGTCGAGTGCCGCAGGCTCGGGCCAGGTCGCCGGCAGGCCGGACAACCCGTCCAGCGTGGCGCTGACGGCAGCCAGAGACTGGCGGAGATGGGATTCCGAGCGTCCCAGCGACGACAGGCCGAGAACCGAGAGACTGGATTGAAGGCCCGTCAGGTCGTACTGCCGGGCCGCCAGGTAGAAGGCGAGATTTTCCGCGCCTGTCCGGAAAACCGGCCGCGCGATCTCGCCCTCCCAGTCCCGGAAGATCGCGGCGCTGTCGGCTTCGATCTTCTCGATGCACTCAGCAAGCAGGCGCCGGCAGGCTTTGATGCCGGCAGTACCGGCTGCTGGGCCGGCCGCAGTGCCGGGTTGCGGTGAAAGGCTGACTTGTTCGGTCACGACGGTGTTTCCTGGCCGGTGGGCTGCGACTGTTCTCTGACGGGATGCCGTTGACCCCGGGTCCTAACGGCAAAGGATTTCAGCGGGATGACAGGGGCGTTGCGTCAGATGCCGCCGGATTTGTCGGCCGGTTCATCCGCCGCGCCGGCTTCCGCTTGATCCGCTTTGTCTGCCGCTTCCGCATCGGCTTCGTCGACTTCGCGCACGACCTCCACCTGGACGTGGGTGACGAAGGCGGCGATGGCGCCGAGGATCGCAAGCCACGGCGCAGCCAGCACCACCGCGCCGCCCGCGACCACGCCGAAGGTCAGCGGCGTTTCCAGCACGATGTCGCCGTCGGACGCCCGGATGCGCAACTGCCGGACATTGCCTTCCTTGAGCAGGTCCTTGACCTGCTGGACAAGCTGGTCGCCCAGGACCTCGATTTCTTCGGTGAAAGTTCTCTTCCCCTTGCTGTCCTGCGTGTCCATGGATTTCTCCTTTTTGAACTGTGAAGGTGATTGAGACCGCTCTTCCTTAGACGGTTGCTTCAGTGAGATCCTTGATGGGGATCAATCGGCTGAAGCTGTCATCCGGAACAGCCAAGGAATTGTACCCCGCCTGCAACAAGGCATCATGACAGCCGAGCCGGGCGTCAGGGCGTGCCGAAGTCGCCGCTGACCCTGCCCCAGGCGCAGTGCGGGAAATAGGGGTAGCTGTCGGTGACGAAATAGACGAACTTGCCGTCAAGCGTGCCGCCGTTGCACTGGTCGAGCTTGCCGGCGCCGCCCGTGTATTGCCAGTCCTGGACATAGGTGCCGTCATGCTTGCCGCCGGGACCACCGTTGCGGGTTCCGGGTTTGAGCGTGTATCCGGACATGGCCTTCGGTCCGACATAGTGGAGTTCAAACCCGTCGGCGGCGAAACCGACGAGTGTGGAGTTCTTGCCCTTGAGAAAGCCGGCCGGCTTGGCGTGGTAATGGTAGAGGCCGCGGTGATCGACATGGGCGTTGTTCTGGTCCAGCCCCAGCATGGCGCCGGCGCCCTTGCCATCGAGCTTCCAGCCCGAAGCGGGATCGCGGCTGAAACCGCGCCGCGAGGACGGATCGTAGTAATCGGCGGTGCCGGGCCGGATCATGACGCCGTTGAGCGCGAAGCCGGTCGAGCCCCTGAGCTGGGTGGCGCGGGAGGTCCTGACCGGGTTCTCGGGAACGCAAACCTCGATGAACTGGGCCGCGATCCGGTGCGGGTTGCCCGCGTTCGGAAACCGGCCGGTGGCATGATCGGGCAAGCCGTTCGAGGTCATGCAGATCTGGCCGCGGCTCTTGATGATGGAAACGGAGCCGGACGCGGAGTGTGCGGCGACCGCACTTGCGGCAATTCCGGCAATGGTGACGCCGGCGATAACAAGATAGGATAACGGACGGTCCATGGTGTTCCCCTTTTCGATTGGTCTTGAAAATCTGGACCTGTCGAAAGTGGCGCCTTGCACCTTTCCGCGCGATGACCGGAAAATTAAGCCTTTGTAAGGATCGGGCGTGCGGACTGCGCATTCTTTGGAACGAAACGGCTGCCGGGGAATTGTGCACAATGGACACGAGCAATGTGGGGCAGGGACTGCTTGACTGACAATCCGATTTCACAGAGACTGCGCGCGTGGCTTGTCCGGGGACTGAAGAACGGCAACGCCAATCGCATGCCGGTGCTGCTGTTCGGTATCGTGACGCTTGGCGTCTATGCCTTCATCCAGATCGCCGACGAAATGGCCGAAGGTGAAATCCGCAATCTCGACGAAACGCTGTTCCTGATGATGCGGGTGCCGGGCGATCCGGCGCGGCCGCTGGGACCGGGATGGCTGCAGGAGACTGCGCTGGAGATCACCGCCATCGGCGGATACCCGCTGATCATGCTGACGCTCGCGGCGGTGTCCGGCTTCTTCATCGTGACGCGGCGCTATGGCGCGGCGCTCTACGCGGTGCTGTCGGTGGGATCCGGCGCGCTGTTGAGCCAGACGCTCAAGCAGTATTACGCGCGGCCTCGGCCGGACCTGGTCGATCATCTCGACGCTGTCCACACCGCGAGTTTCCCGAGCGGGCATGCACTGGTGACGACGGTGGCCTACCTGACGCTTGCAGCCATCGTCATCGGCTATCTCGAAAGCGCGCGCGCCCGGGCCTATGTGCTCGGCGTCGCGGTGATGGTCGCGGTGATGGTCGGTGTCAGCCGGGTCTATCTCGGTGTGCACTGGCCGAGCGATGTCGCCGCCGGCTGGGCGCTCGGCGCCGCCTGGGCAAGCTTTACCTGGCTGATCGTGCACATGCTGCAACGGCGCAAGGCGAAAGGATTGCCCTGGCAGACC
>JAHJUC010000756.1 GCA_018829385.1 Alphaproteobacteria bacterium | reverse complement strand
GGGTGCAGCCGGAAAACATCGCGCTGATGGCCGAGGCGATCAACCGGGCGAAAGCTGCGGGTCGCGGTTTCCTGATCGTCGAGCAGAATCTGAGCCTGGTCGAGGCGGTGGCGGATCAGGCGGCGCTGATGGATCACGGCGAATGCATCTATACCCATTCCGGCACGGTCAATCTGCGCGCGGAACTGGCCGAACGGCTGAAGATCTGAACCGGGGTCGGCACAACGAAAAACCGGCCCCGTCCGTGAGGACGAGGCCGGTCTGTTTTCTGTGGCGCTGAGGCGTGACGATCAGTTGAAATCGTCGGGCAGCAAGTCTGCCGGCATGTTCTGGTAGCAGACGGGCCTGAGGAAGCGGCGGATCGACAGGGTGCCGACCGAGGTTGCGCCAAAATTGGTCGAGGCCGGATAGGGGCCGCCGTGAACCATGGAATCGGCCACTTCGACACCGGTCGGGAAGCCGTTGGCGAGCACCCGGCCGGCCTTGCGCTCGAGCACCGGCATCAGCGCCCGGCCATGCGCCGTGTCGCCTGCATCGAGATGCAGGGTGCAGGTGAGCTGGCCGTGCAGGCTGCGCGCGACCTTCATCATCTCGTCGAAGTCGGACACTCGGACGATCAGGCCGAGCGGCCCGAAGACTTCCTCGCCGAGGATCTCGTTGTCGAGCCATTCCTTGCCGGTGGTGGCGAACAGGTATGGCGTGGCGTTGCGCAGATCGCAGGTCGAGGTCAGCAGTTCCTGGATCCCCGTGACGCCGGCGACCCGGTCGCGTCCGGCGCGATAGGCCTGGGCGATGCCGTCGGTCAGCATGGTCTGCGCGCCAACCGGGCTAAGCGCCGCGGTCGCCGCTTCAACGAAGGCATCGGCTTCCGGGCTGTCGATGATCACCGAGATGCCCGGATTGGTGCAGAACTGGCCCGCGCCCATGGTCAGCGAGCCGGCCCAGCCCTTGGCGATGGCCTCGCCGCGGGCCTTGACCGCCTCGGGCAGCAGGAACATCGGGTTGACCGAACCAAGCTCGCCGAAGAACGGGATCGGCTCGGGGCGCTGGGCACAGAGGTCGAACAGGGCGCGGCCGCCGGCGAGCGAGCCGGTGAAGCCGACGGCCTTGATCAGCGGATGCTGCACCAGGCTCTGGCCGACGTCGCGCTTGCCGCCCTGGATCAGCGAGAAGATGCCGGGATGCATGCCAAGCTTCCTGAGTGCCGCGTCGACGGCCTGGGCAACGATTTCGCCGGTGCCGGGATGGGCCGAATGGCCCTTGACCACGACCGGGCAGCCGGCGGCCAGCGCTGCGGCGGTGTCGCCGCCAGCGGTGGAGAAGGCGAGCGGGAAGTTCGAGGCGCCGAACACGGCCACCGGGCCGATCGGGCGCTGCATCATGCGCAGGTCGGGACGCGGCAGCGGGGCGCGATCGGGCAGCGCCGCATCGTGGCGGCGATCGAGATAATCACCCTTCTCGATATGGCTGGCAAACAGCCGCAACTGGCCGGTGGTGCGGCCGCGCTCGCCTTCGAGGCGTGCTTCCGGCAGGCCGGTTTCCGAGGTGCCGATGGCGGTGATTTCGGCGCCGCGCGCCTCGATCTCGTCGGCAATGGCATTGAGCAGCGCCGCGCGCTCAGTGCGCGAGGAATAGCCGAAGCTCCAGAAAGCCTCCTCGGCCGCCTTGACCGCCGCATCGACGTGGGCCGGCGTGCCGACCGCAAATTCATGGACATCCCCATGCGCCGGTTCGCTCTTGAAGGTCGCGTCACCCGCAACCCAGTTTCCGGCAATCAGATGTTTTCCCGTCAGCATATCGGTCTCCGTTCAGATAAGATTTCTTGCGGCGAGGTTCCGCATAAAAGAGGCGATGCCGAATGTCCATTGCGGACACTGGGTCGACAGCCGCACCGTGTTGGTCAGATTGCCAAGCCGGGGCGACGAAATGGTGACGACATCGCCGATCTTGTGGGTGAATCCCTCGCCCGGCGTATCACGGTCCTTGGTCGGTGCGAACAGCGTGCCGAGAAAAAGCATCAGCCCGTCGGGGTACTGATGATGACGGCCAAGCGTCTGGGAGACCAGATCGGCGGGATCGCGGCTGATCTCCTTCATCGAGGAATGGCCCTTGAGCTCGTAACCGTCCTCGCCGGCGACCGTCAGGTCGAGTTCGGCGTCGCGGACGTCATCGAGGGTGAAGCCATCATCGAACAGGCGGATCATCGGGCCGATGGCGCAGCTGGCATTGTTGTCCTTGGCCTTGCCGAGCAGCAGCGCCGAGCGGCCCTCTACGTCACGCAGGTTGACATCGTTGCCAAGCGACGCGCCCACGATCCTGCCTTTGGACGATACTGCGAGCACGATCTCGGGCTCGGGATTGTTCCATTTGGACACCGGATGCAGGCCGACCTCGGCGCCGGGTCCAACCGAGGACAGCACCTGCGCCTTGGTGAACACCTCGGCGTCCGGGCCGATGCCGACCTCGAGATACTGGCTCCACATGCCTTCTGCGATCAGCGCCGCCTTGACCCTGGCGGCCTCGTCGGAGCCGGCCTTGATGTTTCTGAGCGAGCCGCCGATGATGTCGCCGACACGGGCACGGATATCCTGCGCCTTCTTCGGATCGCCCGCGGCCTTTTCCTCGATCACCCGCTCGACCATGGACGAGGCGAAGGTGACGCCGCAGGCCTTGACCGCCTGCAGGTCGCACGGCGCCAGGAAATGCGGTCTTGCCAGGTCGCCGGCCGGATTGGCGGCCAGCGAAGCCAGATCGCCGACGGTCACGCCGTCGGCACCGCGCACATAGGCGGCCGGATCCTCCATCTCGCAGATGTCGCGCACGGTCGGCGCCCGCTTCGAGGTGATGTCGACGACGGATCCGTCGCGAAGCGTCACCACGCATGGTCCCTGGACTTCCGGAGACCAGATGCGGCCGATGAAAACGCCATCGGCAGGCAGGTTGAAATCGGTCATTGCAGATGTCCCCCCAGAAGCAAAAAGCAGCGGCCATGTTTCGGGCAGTTTGGCGCGGGCCGCAACCCCGAACTCATAAAAAAGCGCCGGGAAAACCCCGGCGCCCATC
>JAHJUC010000755.1 GCA_018829385.1 Alphaproteobacteria bacterium | reverse complement strand
CTGTTGCAGAAGGTCAACCGCGACACGCTGCGCTTCGCCATGAAGGCCAATGCCCGCCAGGACGATGACGGCCAGTGGCACGGCATCAACAAGAACCCCAAGACCGACCCCGGCAAGGCGTCAAAACGCTACCGCCAGGCGGTGGTGCGCGAAAACGGAACCCTGCTCGCCGTGCCGCTCAAGGATCTCGGCGATCGCCAGAACCTTCTGCAGCCGGTCTGGCAGGATGGTGAACTGCTGGTCGACTGGACACTCGCCCAGATCCGCGAACGGGCGGCTTCCAACTCCTGGTGAACTCGGGTTTGGACCTGCAGCCGGCTCACTCGGACTTGTCGAAGCGCTGCAGTTCGTCTCCCGACACTCTGCCGTCGCCGTCGTAATCCACCCGCGACAAGGCTAGGCCGTAGGCCCGATAGGACCTGACTTTCCTGGCCATCCCGCTGCCGCCGTCAGCCCGCAAGTCCACGAAGTGCCTGAATTCAGGTGCTTCAAGAATGCCGTTGCTGTTGGCGTCGGCTGTCTTGAAATCCTGAACGGGGCCGGCGCACGCGGTTCCGGCGGCAAGCAGCAAAGGCAGTGCCAAGGCACCAAGGGTCACAGAATTCCGCATCTTGGAAAGCTCCACAAGTCGAACAATCAAAACCGCCGGCGGCGCTTAGAGGTCCGGTCCCGGACCGAACACGAAACGGGAATACCCCAGATAGGCGAATGTGGTCGCCGATCCCGAGCCGAAGATCAGCGCCAGGTAGGGCGAGATGCCCGGCAGCACCAGCAGCAGGCCGGAATAGACCGAATAATTGATCAACGTGGAGACAAGGCCGACGCTGCCATAGCGAACGCCTTCCACCGCCACCTTCCGGTGCGAGGCGCCGAAGGTGAACGTGCGGTTGATGACGTAGCTGCACAGCAGCGCCGATCCGATCGCCGGCGCCCGGGCGCTGAAGGGGTCGAGCAGCTTGAAGTCCAGCAGCAGCCAGAGCACGCCCATGTCCACCACGAAGCCCACCGCGCCCGCAAACAGAAAGAATGAGAGTTTTTTCATGAAGCGGGTTTTCGGCCTTCGGGTTTGACAGCCAGAGCCTCGGCCCGACCGGAATCCCGGAAGTCCTCGCCTACAAAGCCGCCAGCGTCAACCCGCGCATGGCCGGGTTCTCCAAAAATCATGCATCCATATCTCCCGATCCGGGGAGCGAATGCAACCCGGGTGTTGACATGCCCCGCCTCCGGCGGGCTTCAATGCGCCCTGATTTGCTGCATCGTCCTTTGCCAGGGCACATTCGCAAGAACGGGAGAAATGAACATGTTTCGATGGGGAATTCTGTCCACCGCCAAGATCGGCCGCGAGCATGTCATCCCGCAATTGCAGGATTCCGAAAACGGCGTGGTGACCGCCATCGCCAGCCGCGATCATGCTCGCGCCCGGGCGCTGGCCGACCGGTTCGGCGTGCCGCTGGCATTCGCCAGCTATGAGGAGCTGCTGGCCTCGCCCGAGGTCGACGGCATCTATATCCCACTGCCCACCTCGCAGCACATCGAATGGTCGATCAAGGCGGCCGAGGCCGGCAAGCACGTCCTGTGCGAAAAGCCGATCTCGCTCAACGCCGGCGAGATCGCGCCGCTGATTGCCGCGCGCGACGCCAACAAGGTTCTGGTCAGCGAAGCCTTCATGGTCACCTACCACCCGCAATGGCGCAAGGTCCGCTCGCTGATCGCCGACGGCGCCATCGGCCGCCTGCGCCATGTCCAGGGCGCCTTCAGCTATTTCAACATCGATCCCGCCAACATGCGCAACGATGCCGCGCTCGGCGGCGGCGGCCTGCCCGACATCGGCGTCTACCCGACGGTCACGACCCGGTTTTCGACCGGCAGGGAACCGCTCAGGGTACAGGCCACCGTCGAGATGGATCCGGATTTCGGCACCGACCGCTATGCCAGCGTCAAGGCCGATTTCGGCGCGTTCGAGATGAGCTTCTACTGCTCCACCCAGATGTCGGCGCGCCAGTCGATGGTCTTCCATGGCGAGGACGGCTTCATCGAGGTGACCGCGCCGTTCAATTCGGGCGATTACGGCCACCCGACCGTGACGCTCGAAAGCCGCGGCCACGACCAGGCCACCACCTTCCGCTTCGGCGGCGTGCGCCAGTACCGGCTCGAGGCCGAAGCCTTCGTCCGCAAGGTCGGCGGCAGCGACGACGAGGTGTTCACGCTGGAGCAGTCGGTGCTCAACCAGAAATTCATCGACGCGGTCTACCGCGCCGCCAGGCATGACGGCTGGGAGACGGTCTGACCGCACGCGAGCGGCTGCAGCCGCAGCCATGACAGCGGTTTGCAACCGGCAAAGGCCTGATGTATGCAAATCGCCTGTCCGGTTCGTGATTGGCCGAATCAGTATCGCCATCTAAATATTTGATATCAATAGACAATATTTAGAGTTTCTGGACGGCAGCCATTGGATTCAGTCAAGCAGCGGGGCGATCAGGAACATGAACCGGGAACAGACCAACAGGATCAGGTTTGTCATCGAGGAACTGCTGCCGCCGATCGTGCGCGATTCCGCCCTGTTTACCGCGCTGGCCCGCATGGTCTGGGGCAGGCATATCGACAAGCTGGCGGATTTCCGCATCCGCGCGCCGTTCCTGACGCCTGAGGAATATGAGGCGCTCTATACCGAGCACCCGCGGGTGCATGATGAAACCGACAACTCGCAAGCCTGTATCGCGGAAATCGCCGCGGATCTGACCGGCGACAGCGTCTGCGATGTCGGCTGCGGCACCGGTTACCTGCTCAGGGCGCTGGCTGAGCGGCGCAACGAGACGCCGCGTCGCTATGTCGGGGTCGATTTCGTCATTCCCGAGCATTTCAGCGACCAGGGCATCGAATTCGTAAAGGCGCCGATCGAGCAGCTGCCGTTCGAGGATGGCGCGTTCGATACCGTCATCTGCACCCACGTCATCGAGCACATTCTCGATTACAGGCGGGCGCTGGCTGAACTCAGGCGGGTAGCCCGCAAGCGGCTGATCATCGTGGTGCCGCGCGAGCGCGAGGCGATCTACACCTTCAACCCGCATTTCAATTTCTTCCCCTACAAGCACAGTTTCCTGCGCGCCATCCAGCCGCTCGGGCACAAGTACAAGTGCATCGACATCGGCCGCGACATCTATTTCATGGAAGACAGGACGGCGCCGCTATGATGAAGACCGCGACACTGGCCGGCGTCATCATCGTGCCGCTGGTCATTTCGATCGGCCAGATCCTGTTCAAGCGGTCGAGCGAGACGCTGAGCGGACCGGGCGGGCCGCTGTGGGGGCTGATCGGCAGCCCGCATTTCTGGATCGCGCTGGTGATGTACGGGCTGGCGACCGTGGCCTGGGTCTTCGTCATCCGCGACATGCCGATCGGCCGCGCCTACATGTTCATGGCGCTGTCCTATCTCTACATCCCGCTGCTGTCGCTGGTGTTCCTGTCCGAAGCGATTTCCGTCACCCAGATCATCGGCGCCCTGATCATCTGCGTCGGCATTGTCGTCAGCGGCCTGAAGGCCTGATCTGCGGAAGTGCGTCAGGCTACCTTGCGCGGCTTCCCGACGGTTTTGCCCGCCTGGCTGGGCAGGACTGCCGGATCGAGGCGATTGCGCGGCGCCGATGTGATCGACATGTAGTGAAACCGCTTTTGCTCGGCCCGCCCGCGCGCCACCGAATCCAGGATCACCCCGGCCGAGAAGATCATCAGCGCCATCATCATCAGCGCCATGGCCAGCACCCAGGTCGGCATCCGCGTCACCAGGCCGGTGAGGAAATACTCGTTGAGTACCGGCACCATGAACATCATCGACAGCGCGATCGTCATGGCGCTGATATAGCTGAAGAACGTGAAGGGCCGGGTTTCCTTCATCAGCATGGCGAACATCCAGAGGATCTTCGCGCCGTCCTTGAAGGTCGACAGCTTGGAGTGCGAGCCTTCCGGCCGGCGTCCGTAATCGAGCGCCAGCTCGATCACCGGGATCTTCAGGACCGAGGCATGCACGCTCATCTCGGTCTCGATTTCAAATCCGCCTGACATGGCCGGGAAACTCTTGGCGAAACGGCGTGAGAACGCCCGATAGCCGGAGAAGATATCGGTGAAATCATTGCCGAAGATCGACTTGTAGAGCGTGTTGAAAATCGAGTTTCCGAACGCGTGGCCGCGGCGGCCGGCATCGTCGGTAACCCCGCGGCGGGTGCCGACAACCATGTCGCAGCGCTCGGTCAGCAGGGTTCTGATCAGTTCGGGGCCGTCGTTCGGCGAATAGGTGCCGTCGCCATCGGCCATCAGGTAGATGTCGGCGTCGATGTCGGAAAACATCCGCCGCACCACATGTCCCTTGCCCTGGCGCGGCTCGCGCACCACGATGGCGCCGGCGAGCGCCGCGCGG
>JAHJUC010000754.1 GCA_018829385.1 Alphaproteobacteria bacterium | reverse complement strand
TGGGATGCGGGTTCATCTGTTCTTCCTGTTTCATCCTGCGGTGATCGAACGCGCTGCCAGCGAGACAGCCCCGGACCGCCTGCGCTCTTCACCTTTGCAGGAAAGATCACGGTCCTGTCCTGACATGTCCGTCAGGCCCTGCCAATCGCCTTCGACGGCAAGCAGGTTGAATCGCGTGAAGCAATACTCCGAAAACCAGCTTTCCCGGTAGGCCAGGCGCACGGCTTCGCCATGGGTGGCGCTTTCCCTGGAAAACCGTTCCATGGCCTCGGCCGACTGCCACAGCGACACCGTTACCTGGTGCAGCCAGGGAATTTCGCCAGTGCCGATCATGAAACGTCGCATGTCTTCCCGTTCCACAGTCTCGGAGATCGCGGGCACGCGGGACCAGAAGCGAAACAGTTTTGACGGCCGGATCGAGGCGCGTGTCAGCGCCACCACCGGAAGCCGTTGGCCGGGCGCGTCCGCAGCGACCTCGAAGCGGTGGCCATCCCACTGACCACGGCTGGAGACGGGCTCGAGATAGAGCGTCGCCATCCTGTCGGCCATGCGGCGGTGTCCGTCAAGCGCTGCCGACGAGACGATCCGCGCCCGTGCAACCGCCATCGACGGCCATTCCGCAAGCAGCGTGTACACGCCGAAATTCGGCCGCGTCGAAAAGCCCGCGCCCGACCCGGTGCCCATCAGCTTGAAGAAGCCGAGATCGGGCATCTTCCGCAGAGCGGGCTTTGCCAGCCCCATCTGCGAAAATGCCCAGAGACGCTGCCTGGGCGTGGCAAAGCCGAACAGCGAAAATGTCACAACCGTCACCGGTCACTCTCCGTTCCCTATCGCTGACGCCGCCTGATCCGGGCGCTGACGCGCCGGGTCATCCGATCGGGGTCAGGCTACCGCCCGCGAAAGCGCGCATTGCGACCACAGGTCACACAGCGAATCCACGAGATGTCTCAGATCCCCGTCACTGTGCATCGGGGTCGGCGTAAACCTGAGCCGCTCGGTGCCGACCGGCACGGTCGGGTAGTTGATCGGCTGGACATAGACCCCGTAGGTGTCGAGCAGGATGTCGGAGATCCACTTGCATTTCTTCGCGTCGCCCACCATCACCGGCACGATGTGGCTCGGGTTCTGCATGTGCGGAATTCCCCTTGCATCAAGCAGGGCGCGGAATTTGGCGACGTTGTTGCGATGCGCGGCACGCTCGAGTTCGCTGACCTTGAGATGCTGGATCGATGCGGTGGCGCCGGCCGCCAGCGCCGGCGGAATGGCCGTGGTGAAGATGAAGCCGGACGAGAAGCTGCGGATGAAATCGCACACGGCCGTCGAACCGGTAATATAGCCGCCCATCACCCCGAAAGCCTTGCCCAGCGTACCTTCGATGATCGTTACCCGGTCCATCAGCCCGTCGCGTTCGGCAACGCCGCCGCCGCGCGGGCCGTACATTCCGACCGCATGCACCTCGTCGAGATAGGTCATGGCCCCGAACCGCTCGGCCACATCGAGGATCTCTCCGATCGGCGCGATGTCGCCATCCATCGAGTAGACGCTCTCGAACGCCACCAGCTTCGGCGCCGCCGGATCGTCGGCCGCCATCAGTTCGGCAAGGTGCTTCGGAACATTGTGCCGCCACAGGCGTTTTTCGGCGCGGCTGTGCCGGATCCCCTCGATCATCGAGGCGTGGTTGAGAGCGTCGGAATAGATGATCAGGCCGGGGATCTTCGCCCCCAGGGTTCCGAGCGCCGCCCAGTTCGAGACATAGCCCGAGGAAAAGATCAGCGCGGCTTCCTTGCCGTGCAGGTCGGCAAGCTCGCGTTCGAGCAGCACGTGGGCGTGGTTGGTGCCCGAAATGTTGCGGGTGCCGCCCGCGCCGGCACCGCACTGGTCGACCGCCGCATGCATCGCCGCGATCACTTTGGGATTCTGGCCCATGCCGAGATAGTCATTGGAACACCAGACGGTCACGTCATGGGTTGTGCCATCTGCACGATGTCTCGTGGCACGGGGGAAACCGCCGGCATGCCGCTCGAGCTCTGCAAAGACGCGGTAGTTTCCCGCCTTGTGCAGGGTCTCTAGCTGTGAAGTGAAATAGCGGTTGAAGTCCATCTGGGTGATCCCCCTGAGCTCAGGCCCGCGCGGTTGCACGGGGAGTTTTGGTTTCCGGTGTGGTGTGAATGAGGGCCGGGTGGTCCCGGTTCTTTTCCGATGAGGCCTTGCCTGCCTTTTCCATCGCCCAGCCCCAGAGGGCCGAATCCCGGACCGGCAGGACAAGGAACAGATGCTCGATCAGCGCCAGCGCGGCAAACGAGGCAAGCAGCGTCCATTTGACCGCCGCATGATCGGTCGTTGCCGTTGCCGCCACCGCCACCAGCCAGGCCAGCAGTATGGCGCTGCCGCACAGCGAGAGGTAGAACCATCCGCTGGTCCGGTCGGTGCGGAAATAGCTTTTCAGATACGACAGCCGGTCGGGCAGCATGTCGCTGATCGCGTGGCGGGCGCCGA
>JAHJUC010000753.1 GCA_018829385.1 Alphaproteobacteria bacterium | reverse complement strand
GAACCGGGCCGGCCGGTTCGGTTCGAGATCGAAGTTATCCTCGCGAATGCGGTCTCACACCCGTACCCCGGTAACATTCGATGATCGCGAAAATTGCTCCGGGAGTTTGCGCGGCCTCCGCATGTGGCCCCCGCGTGGCAATTGCAACGCGGGGGCCACTGCGGCTGGCGGCGACGATCGTCGGGTGTGTGAAGGGATTGGCGCGCATCGTCTCACGGCTCGATCTGGAACGGAGGATCACGGAATGGATCAAGCAGACGCACGCCGCGGCCCTCAAAATCCTTGGTGTTGCGGGTCACGAGGACGAGACCGTGAACCCGCGCAGTCGCAGCGGGCGCCATGTCCCACCGGTCCTTGTTCTTGGCGCCGAGCATTCGCGTCCACTCCTCGACGATCGTGGCGTCGACGGGAATGATGCGGTCGACAAGGGCCTTTTCGGCGGCTGCGATAGCCTTGAGCAATTCCGCCGACCTCTGCGGGTCGCGGCGCTTCAGCGCTTCCGCGCCGCGGCGCTTCTCGAACAGGGTCACGACGGTCAGCCTCAGATCCGCATCATCGACGGTGGCGAGCCATTTGCGCACATTCGCATTGCCCCGCGCGCCGAATTCGCGGAGCACATTCTCATCGATCAGATAGGCGGTCACGGAATCCTGCGCGGCACGACCTCCGTCGTCGGCGCTTTGTCGTCGAATGCGCCAAGGTCGGCCAATTCAGCGAGCGCGCGCTTCAGGCTCCGGGCGGGATAGGGCCGTCCGCGCTTGGGATAGGCCTTCGCATATTCGATCACGGATTCCACCTGCTCGGGAGTCAGCGATGGAAAGTCCGCCACGATCTCAGCGATAGACTGCGTGCGGGCCAAGGCCGCCACCATGTGAACGGGAATGGCAGTGTCGCTTGGCAGATGGGGTGGTTGCCGTCCTCCCCAAACGGCATCGCGATGTGCCAAGGTGATGTGGTGTAGGCCACAGAATAGAGAGGACGGCGGATGAAAGATACGATGATCGGAGTGGATCTGGCAAAGAATGTTTTCCAACTACACGGGACGTCGATGACAGGCGTTGTGAAGTATCGCAAGAAACTTTCTCGGGGGCAGTTCTCCCGTTTCACGTCAGAGCAACGACCGGCACTTGTTGTTATGGAGGCCTGCGGCAGCGCCCATTATTGGGCGCGCGAGCTGGTCAAGCTTGGCCATGCCGTCAAGCTGATCCCGCCGGCCTATGTGCCCCAGTGCATTATTGGGACACAGATATACGGTAGGCATGTCGGCGCGATCATGAGTCGCCAATCCTAAGCGGCAGGAACCCTTCACCATCGACCATGAGATGGTCTGACCAGACGTAATCGCCCGTGATGTTGATATGGTCCCAGCCCAACGGCGAGAGCTGCGGGATTATCCGCATTATCCGCAGAAAGCTTCGGCGGAGCGAGGTTGAGGAGTTTTTCAAAAGACTGCCTGCCTGTTTGATCAGAATTGAGGCATGTGCGTCCGGACACTATTGGGCGCGGACGCTTATAAATATGAGCCACTGTCCGTCGTCGAATGATTTGAGACTTTTTGTGCTTTGGAAGAGTGGAGTTTCCGGCTCGGTTTGTGGTTCGACTTAAGCCGCTTTGGCGTGGTGGTTCAAGCGGCGCTGCTTGATGGTGTTTCGTTTGATCCTTTCGCGTTGGAGCAAGATGGTCTGGCCGCGCCCGATGTAGACGTCAGCCGGTGTGAGATTGTCTAGGCTCTCGTGGTATCGGCGATGGTTGTGATGCTCGACGAAAGCCGCGATTTGGGCTTCGAGGTCTTCCTGGAAGAAGTAGTCTTCCAGGAGAATGCGGCTCTTCAACGTCTGGTGCCAGCGGTCGATTTCCCTTGCGTCTGCGGATGGCCCGTAGCGCCGTGGAGATGGCCGATCTTGTGTTTTTCCAGCCATTCACAGAGATCGGCAGCGACGTAACACGGGCCATTATCCGACAGCAGGCGCGGTCGGTGTTCGACCTTTACCGTGTCGCAGCCTGATGCGACCAGCGCCAGGTCGAGCGTATCGGTGACATCATCCACCTTCATGCTGGTGCACAGCTTCCCCCTCTCATCGTTTGCGTTGCAAACGACTGCCGGGCAATGGGACGATGATGTAGCGGGAATAGTCGTCGAGGATGGTCGACAGGTAGAATCATCCCCAGCCAATGACCTTCAGTGGAGTAAGAAGCGCTATTGCGCTTCTCCTCCCCGAACCGCACGTGCACCTTTCAGCGCATACGGCTCTCTATTCAACCTTGGCCCATGGCCATGGCAACATCACGATAGTTCGAGGTGACGGTGCTGCGAGTTTCGCTCCGGAAGATGTATGGATTGATCTCCGGATTCCGCCAGCGGAACTGCGCCTTTGGACTCGATACCATTCGGCGCAGAGCCTTTCCGATACGGTTTCCACGCTCACTTCGTCCGTAGACGAGCCAGGTTTTTGCCTTGCCCGCCTCTGGCGCTCGATACCAGCTCCGCATCAAGGGTTTGATGCGTGACCGATATTTTCGCGCCAGCCAGTGCGCCAGTCTCCAGAACACGACATGGTCGATGCGCCGGAAGATGCGCGTTGTGAAGTCGGTGAACTTGTAGAAGGCCGCCCATCCCGCCAGTTGGCGGTTCAGGCGGTCCACCATATCGACCTTGCCGACATCATGATTACCGGAAAGGGTCTCGGTCAGTTTGCGAACAAACGCTTTGGCCTTTTCCTTGGGTATCGTCGTGACGACGGACATGTGCCCGTTCGGCCCTCGCTTGCGAATGATCCGATGCCCCAGAAAGACGAACCCGTCATCGACGTGGGTGATATGGGTCTTCTCCATATTCAACGTCAGCTTCAGGCGGTCTTCCAGAAAGGCCCGGCATTCCTCGCGGATTTCCTCCGCATGGCTCTTCGTCCCCTTGACGATGACGACGAAGTCATCAGCATAGCGACAATAGGCAATTGCAGGTTTCCATTGCCGGTTCTCTCGAACCGTGATCGGACGTCCCTGCTGAATGCCGAAGTTCCATGCCCAGCGATCCTTGCGCGCTTTTTGGTTCAGGTATTTCGCCTCCAGCCATGCATCAAACTCGTGGAGCATGATGTTGGACAGGAGCGGCGACAGCACGCCGCCTTGCGGAACACCCTCGCTGGAAGCCGCAAACAGGCCACGGTCAACGTGACCCGCCTTGAGGATTCGCCAGAGAAGATCGACAAACCGTCCGTCCCGCACCCGCCGCCGAACACATTGCAGAAGCAGCCGATGATGAACGGTGTCGAAGTAGCTCGCCAGATCACCTTCGATGATCCAGCGGCCCCTCGTGGTGTCCGTGCCATCCTGAAGCTGCAACTTCACGGTACGAACGGCATGGTGCACGCTGCGTTCCGGCCGGAAGCCGTAGGACAGGCGATGGAAGTCGCTTTCCCAGATCGGCTCCATGGCCATCAGCATGGCGCGCTGAACAATACGGTCTGTCAGGGGCGGTATACCCAGCGGTCGTAGTTTGCCATTGGCTTTCGGGATATAGATCCGCTTGACCGGCTTCGGGCGATAGGTGCCCTTCAGCAGGTTTGTCCGCAGGTCGGCCAGATGGTGATCCAATCCGGCCTGCATCCGTCGCTTATCCATTCCGTCAATGCCCGGCGTCCGTGCGCCACTCGACGCCAGAACGATCCGGGCGGCCTCGGCAAGCCATTCCCAATCGGCAATGAGCCGAAGAAGACGATCGAACCGCCGGTTCGGATCGCTCTCGGCCCATGTTGCGAGCTTGTGCTGCATTTCGCTGATTATCAAAGGTCTTCACCTCATTTGGTCAGTTAGTTTGCACTCCAAGCAGATTGAACTGTTCCCCTTCGCCATGTGGCAGGCTTTCCCTGCCGCGGACTACTACGGGAACTCCGCCAGCATGATGGACAACAGGGTCAACTCCCTTGCGACGCAGTACATCGTGGGCATTCCATCATGCCTTCCCTCGTTCATATGCTGGACATTCAGCGCTCTGGGGAGGTTGCCGGTCGCAGTCCTTGTCCTTGCGTCCCGCAAGTCGATGCCGCTGCCATGGTCTGACTGTGTTCTCCCCATGACTCCCTGCAGGCGACCTACATGTACGCCCACCTTCGGATGCCGCCGACATACGTCTCCGGCGACCTCAACAGCATTCCGCCTGTTAAGCCGTGTAGGCGAAGGCGACATTTCAGCCCTCGGATGCGGATTAACCGGTTCGTGTTCCTCAACCTTCCAGTGCTACAGCCTCGGGAACCATCTCGGCGTAACGGCTTCGCCTCAATTCCCTTTACCTGTGGGCTACGTCACCCTGCCAGTTGACGACAGGTCACCGCCGCTTGGGCTCATGCCCCCTCACAGCAGGAGGCAAGGCATTCTTCAAACCCTCCTTTCTCAATGCATTCCAGTCATATGCACCCCGGACCATCCGGGACGAGGCGCACGATAGGTGAAGTCGGTTTGCCACATCTCGTTCGGTCGCGTGGTCTTGTCCTTGAACTCGTCATTGGCTTTGATGACGATATAGGCTGGCGACGTGATCAGGTCGTGGGCCTTGAGAAGGCGGTAGACCGAACACGCCCTTCCAGGAGGCGGCGAGGGCATAGGTCCAGCAACCAAAACGACGCTGATCCTCAAAGCAAAGGAATGCGTCCAGCCGGGACGCGCGGCGACGGTAAGATCGCTCCGTGAAATGCGGCCAGGACCGCGCACACCACTTCGATCTACCCAACCCTGAACGCAAATATGCGGCGCCCAAAGCGACGACCGCGGAGAGAATCCAAGAGCCCGGCACGCAATTCAAAGCGCACAAAGACCAGCCCTTGACCACGGCGACTAGAGAACGCTCAGGGACAGCATCCTTGCCGGCGCAGAGCTTTCCTAGTTGCGATAGCCGAATTCGGCCGAAACGGACCGTGCTGTGCGCGCCACTATGCGGGCCAGCGCAGAGTCCGGGCTGGCATCAACGCGGCCAGCCCGCCCGAAAACGGTGATCGCCAAACGCAGACGGCCCGTCACGTCAAAGACCGGCGCGCTGACCGCGCCAAAGCCGTCTCCCCCGCCGTTATGCAAGACCGAGAACCCGCGATCCCGCGTCCGGGCGATCATCTCGGCCAGCGAGGCGCGGTCGCGTGGGGCGTTGGGGCGACCAGAATTGCGGTTCTGCTCTAACTCGCGCTCGATGACAGGATCGGTGCGGGCAGGGTCCTCGAAGCTGGCGAACAGAACCCCCGTCGCTGAGAACGTCAGCGGGCAATGATGCGTGGGCGCGATGGTCGTGGCAAAGTCGTGCCGCGCCTCGATGACGCGGATCATCGTTGGGCCTTTTTCCGACCAGACCGCCAGAGCCGCGGTTTCGCCCACCATTTCAACCAGTTCGCGCAGCATGGCCTCGGCGGCCTTCAGCGGTTCGAAGCGGGCGAACCCCTTGATTCCCAACTGGAACGCCGTTGGGCCCAGATCGTATTTCGAGGTCTCGCGCGACTGGATGGCAAGGCCGGTGCGGATCAGGCTGACCAGGTATCGGTGAACCTTGGCCGGGGGCATCCCCAGCGTGCTGGCGATCTCGGCCAGCTTGAGGGGACCGTCGGCCTGGATCATCACCTCAAGGATCTGGCCGGCAACCTCGACAGACTGGACGCCGTTCTGGTCGGTCCGATGACGGCTGTCGGGCGCTTGTCCATCCATGTGTCGGGGTCCTTGTTCAGCGGCCAGGGGCAATTCCAGAATCTTCTTGACATGTCTTCGTTGCGTAAGCAATGTTATGAATAAGATCATGTATTATGTAATGCGTAATAAATTGGGCCGAATGAGTGTGGCCAGAAGGGGGATGTGGGCATGGTCGAGGTGGCGCAGTTGTTGGCCGGGGACGTGGCCGTGGTCACAGGAGCGGCGCAGGGCAATGGTGCAGCCATTGCCGTGGGGCTGGCGCGATCCGGCGCGGCAGTGATCCTGTGCGACCTGAACGGCGAGGGCGCGCGCGAGCAGGCGGCTCGCATTACAGCGTCCGGAGGCAAGGCGCGCGGCTTTGCACTGGATGTGGCCGATCGCGCGGCCTGCCTCGCCTTTGCCGACACGGCGCGTGGCGTCTTCGGCCCAGTGTCGGTCGTGGTCAACAACGCCGGCATCACCCGCCGCACGGCGCCCGGGGATGACAGCTTCCTGTCGGACCTTGATGCCCAGATCGACATAAACCTTAAGGGAAGCGCACAAATGGTCGTGGCCCTGCTGGACCAACTGAGGGCGACCAAGGGTCGGGTGATCAACCTGGGCTCGATTGCCTCTTTCGTGGGCTATCGAAACTCGGCCAGCTATGCCGCGTCAAAAGGTGGCGTGATCCAGCTGACCAAGGCGTTGGCCTGTGATCTGGCGTCCGACGGCGTGCGTGTGAACGGCATCGCACCCGGTGTTGTCGCCACGCCGATGACCGAAGGTACCCGAGCCAACCCCGAAGCGATGGCACGATTCATGGCGCATACCCCTATGGGCCGCGTCGCCCAACCGGAAGAACTGGTGGGCCCGGTGCTGTTCCTGGCGTCGGCTCTGTCCAGCTATGTGACCGGCGTCATGCTGCCCGTCGATGGCGGCTATCTTGCGAACTAATCGGACGATGAACGACATGACCCCGACCCCATCTTTCGAAACGATGGCTGAGTTGGCCTGTGATCTGTTGGTCGCCGGTTCGGGTGCCAGCGGCATGACCGCGGCCATCGTCGCGGCCTCGAAGCGCCTGAAGGTCATCGTGGCCGAAAAAGAACCTGTTTTCGGCGGAACCACTGCCTTGTCGGGCGGGTATCTGTGGGTGCCCAACAATCCGCTCAGCCAGGCCGCCGGCGTCAAGGACAGCCGCGAGGCTGCGCTGGCTTACATTCGCCACGAGGCCGGCAACCAGTTCGACGAAGCGCGCGCCGCAGCCTTCATCGACGCCGGGCCGCAGATGGTGGCCTTCATGGAGGGCAACACGCAGGTTCACTTCGAAGCCTCGCCAGCGTTTTCCGATTACCACCCCGACGCGCCCGGTGGCACCGCCGGGGGGCGGTCGATCCTGGTCAAGCCGGCCAAGGCGTCGATGCTGGGCAAGGACATCGACAGGTTGCGCCCGCCGCGAAGGGAACTCACCCTGTTCGGTCTGGCCATCGGTTCGGGCAAGGAGCTTTGGCATTTCTACCGCACCTTCAAGCGGCCTGGATCGTTCTTCTACGTCACCAAGCGCCTGACAAAATACGGGCTGGACAAGGCGCTTACCGGCCGCTCGCAGATGCTGACCAACGGCAATGCCCTGGCAGCGCGGCTTTACCGCAGCGCGCGCGAGCAAGGCGTCGAGGTAATCCTGAACAGCCCGGTCAAGTCCTTGCTGCGCGATGGCGCAGGTGCGGTCACGGGGGCAGTCGTGCTGACCCCGCAGGGCCCGCGCAGGGTGATTGCAAGCAAGGGGGTCGTGCTGGCCTGCGGCGGCTTTCCGCAGGATATCGCGCGTCGCAAGCAGCTTTACAAACATCCTTCGTCCGAGGGTGAGCATGTCTCGGCTGCCAGCCCTGGCAACACCGGTGACGGGCTGCGGCTGGCCGAGGCGATCGGTGCCGCGACGCTCATGGATTATCCCAACGCCGGGGCTTGGGCGCCAACCAGCCTGGTGCCGCGCCCCGATGGCACCAAAGGTCCGTTCCCGCATTTCATCGATCGCGGCAAGCCCGGTGTGATCGCGGTGCGTCGCGACGGGCGGCGTTTCGTGAACGAATCCAACAGCTATCATGATTTCGTGCAGGGGCTGGAGCGCGCCACTCCACCGGGCGAGGCGGCCGAGGCGTTTCTTGTCTGCGATCACCGAACGATCCGCAACTATGGCCTGGGCCATGTGAAACCGGCGCCGATGCCGTTGGGGCCGTCGATCAAGTCGGGCTATCTGGTAAAGGGTGACAGTCTGGCCGAACTTGCGCGAAACGCGGGCATCGACGCTGCCACCTTAGCACGCACGGTGGAGCGGGTCAACTACGACGTGCCGACCGGCACCGACACCGAATATGGCCGGGGCAGCACCGCTTACAATCGCTTTCATGGCGATCCCGAGGTCAAGCCCAACCCGTGCCTGGCGCCGATCAAGGACGGGCCGTTCTATGCGCTTCGGGTGATCCCAGGCAGCATCGGCACCTTTGCCGGCCTTCGCACCGACCACCACGCGCGTGTCCTTGATGACGCGGGCCAGACGATCCCCGGCCTTTATGCCGTGGGCAACGACATGGCCAGTGTGCTGGGCGGGAATTACTCGGGCGGCGGCATCACGCTGGGGCCAGGCATGACTTTTGGCTATATCGCCGGGCTGCATGCCGCCGGGCTGCGGTCCTGATCCGGGAAAACGTTTCATCGGTCCCCCGATGCACGGCATCGGGTCAATCTGGGAGGAGAGTACATCATGAAGTTGACGACACTCAAGGCGGCAAGTCTGGCGGCAAGTCTGGCGGCTTCGCTGGCGTTTGGCGCGATGGCAGCGCAGACGCAGACAGCGCTGCGGCTGTCCTATAACCAGCCCGAAACCTCGGCCGCGTGGACGCAGGTCATCGCCCCCTATGCCGACCGGCTGGAGGCGCTCAGCGGCGGGGCGTTTCAGGTCCAGCGATATCCGGGCGAGGTCTTGCATCCTGTCGCGGACGGTTTTCGCGCCGCTGCGACCGGCATCACCGATGTGACGTCGGCCTGGCCGCTGTATCAGGCCAGCAGTTTCACATTGTTCCATGCTCTGGGCCTGCCGGGTGCCCTGCCTGACAGCGACATCGCCACCGTCCGCGCGATGGACGAGCTCTATGCGCGCCACCTGCGCGGCGAATACGAGGCGATGCGTGTGCGCCTGGCCTTCAACGCCTCGACCCCCAGCTATGACATCCTGGCCTCGCGGCCGATCAATTCACTGGCGGATCTGCAGGGCTTGCGCATCCGCGCCGGCGGGTCGACGGCAACGCAGATTGTCGAACGTCTGGGTGCGGTTCCGGTCACGATGTCGATCACCGATGCCTATACCGCGTTCCAGCAGGGCGTGGTGGACGGGATCATCCTGGCCAGCGCCGACATGGTCGCCTATCGCATGATCGAGGTCGGCAAGCACTACTACCGGATCGGGGTTGCGCGCATTGCGATTCCGCATGCGGTCAATGCCGCCTATTATGACGGGCTTTCGGCCGATCTTCAGGCCGTTCTGGCCGAGGCAGGCAATGTCGCCGGCTATGATTACGCCCGCATGTACATGGGGCTGACCGCCAACGCCGAGGAGCGCATGCGCGCCGAGGGCGTCACCATTGTCGAGGCCAGCGCCGAAGACCGCGCCCTCATCTCGGAACTGCTGACCCCGATGTGGGACGAGTTCGTTGCCCAGAATGGCGGCGCGGGATCGGCGGCCGAGGCGCTTGTCGCGGATATCCGCGAAACCCGCGACCGCCTGAATGCGATGAGCGATGAGGAAATCCTGGCCCTGCCGCCCGTTGACGAGCTGCGCTGACACGGGCCCGCTTGCCTCGGCCCGGGCAACCGGGCCGAGGTCGCCCAGACAGGAGGCCGTCATGCGGATCATCTCGCTTGTGTCGAAAGGGTTGTTTGCGCTGGCGGCCTATGTCTGCCTGCCGGTCATCATCGGGGTGATCGGCGCGGATGTGGTCCTGCGCTATGCGTTCAACGCGCCGCTGATCTGGGCACAAGAGGCCGCAACGCTGGCCTTGTTCCTTGCGATCGGGCTGGCGTTGCCGGAAAGCTGGCGGCGCGGTGTGCACATCAAAGCCGATTTCGTGACCGCCACGATGTCGCGCGGGCTTGCGAACGCGCTGGCGCGCGCAAGCTGGCTGATGCTGGCGGGCGTCTCGGGCCTGATCGTGGTGCAGTGCTGGCGCGACATCGACCTCATGATCCTGTTTCGCGAACGCTCGACCGATCTGCACCTGCACCTTGCATGGTTCCGCGCTGTCCTGGGCACGACGGCCACGGTCTGCGCACTGTTGTCGCTGATCATGCTTTTCGCGCGCCACCCTGCCATGTCACCCGATGAGGACCGCTCATGATAACGCTCGGCGCTCTGGCCTTTGTCATCCTGATCACCCTGATCCTTGTCGGTGTGCCCATCGGGCTGAGCCTGATGGTGGTTGGCATCGCGGGTCTGGCACTGGTCGGCAACCTGTCGACCGCAATGACCCAGATCACCCTTGCGCTGTGGTCAGAAGGCACGAAATTTGTGCTCATCGCGATCCCGTTCTACATCCTGATGGGCAATCTGATCTATCACACGGGCATTGCCCGCAACCTGTTCCGCGCCGCCTCTTACTGGCTGGGCTGGTTGCCGGGCGGGCTGGGTGTTGCGGCGGTCTTCGCCTGCGCCGGTTTTGGGGCTGTCAGCGGATCTAGCACCGCAACCGCCCGCACCATGGGCGCCATCATCATCCCCGAGATGCGGCGCTACGGCTACGGGCTGCCGCTGTCCACCGGGGTAATGTCGTCGTCAGGGACGCTGGGCATCCTGATCCCGCCGTCGATCATCATGATCTTTTACGGCTTGATGACGGAAACCTCGATCGGCGATCTGTTCATCGCCGGAGTCATTCCCGGCCTCATGATCTCGGTCCTGTTCTCGGCCATCATCGTTGCGATTGTGATCGCCAATCCGGCGCAAGGTGGCCATGCGGTTGACCTGCCGCCAATGGGCGACCGGCTGCGCGCCCTGGTCCATGTTATCCCGGTTCTGGCGCTGTTCGGCTTTCTTTTGGGCGGTCTTTATGTCGGGGCCTTTACCCCGACCGAGGGATCGATCATCGGGGTGATCGCGGTTCTGGTCATGGGGGGTGCACAGCGAAGCCTCAGCCTGCGTGCCATCCGCGATGCGCTGTCGGATGCGGCGCTGCTGACGACCATGCTGTTCGTCATCATCGTTGGCGGCACGCTTTTCACCCGGTTTTTGGTGCAAACCGGGTTCATCGGCGCCCTGACCGGCATGATCCTGGACATGGAACTGGGCTATTGGTCTTTCATCCTGGCGATTACCGTCCTGTATCTGATCCTGGGCTGTGTGCTTGATCTGTTCGGCATGCTAATCCTGACCGTGCCGATCCTGTTTCCCATCGCCATCTCGCTGGGAATCGATCCGGTCTGGTTCGGAATCTACATCATCATCGTCGCCGAAATCGGCCTTGTAACCCCGCCCCTGGGGGTAAATGTCTATGTCATCAAGACCGTCGCGCCTGATGTGCCGCTGGGCAAGATCTTTCTTGGATGCCTGCCCTTCGTCGCTGGAATGCTGGTTTTCATCGCCGCCATGGCCGCCTTTCCCCAGATAGCGCTGGTTCTAGTGCACTAGGGTTAGGATCGTTTTGCAAGTGGAAACCCCGCGAAAGGTTCCTCTCAGGACTAAGCCCAAGTGGGGTGCCGACAAAGCTAACTTAGCAGGCTGTTGAAAAAGGCTCTGGTCTGGCGTCATCGGCCATGATTCATTGGTTCCGTCGAGATTCGGAGTTGATGCATGCGTGGCGGCGATATCAGGACGGGCGAACTTTTCAGCTATGTCGATCTGGAAGATCGGGTGCGGCGCATTCATCCACTTCGAGCGATCCGATTGATCGTGAACGAGGCGCTTGCTGCACTTGGCGGAGAGTGTGCGGCGCTTTACTCGCCGATCGGACGGCCTTCGATCCCGCCCGAGAAGCTTTTGCGGGCGATGCTGCTGCAGGCTTTCTATTCGATCCGCTCGGAACGGCTTTTGATGGAGCGGCTG
>JAHJUC010000752.1 GCA_018829385.1 Alphaproteobacteria bacterium | reverse complement strand
GATGTCGTTCAACCAGCCCGGAACCGCCCATCCGCCGGTCGATGGAACCCCGGCGGCCGAGCTCGCACGGCCTGAACCCGGCGCGGGCCCGCGTGTGGTTGTCGTCACCGGTGCTGGCAACGGCATCGGCCGGGCGATCGCCGGGCGCTTCGCCGCCAATGGCGATCTCGTCGCGCTGATCGACAGGGATGGCGAAGCGGTGCGCGAGGCAGCCCGGGCGCTGGGCGAGCGGCATCTCGCCATCGAGGCAGACATCAGTTCGGAGCAATCCGTCGCCGATGCCTTCGCGCAAATTGCTGAGCGCTTCGGCCATGTCGACGTGATGATCAACAATGCCGGCATCGCCGATCTGTTCAAACCGGCGATGGAGCAGGATACGGGCGATCTTGGCCGCGTGCTCGACGTCAACCTCGCAGGGTCCTTCATGTGCGCCAAGGCGGCCCTGGCGCTGATGCAGGGCAGGGCGGGGGTTATCCTCAACCTGGGTTCGATCAACACGTTCCTGCCGTTTGCCCCGCGCCATGCCTACGGCGCCTCGAAAGCCGCCATCGACATCCTGACGCGCTGTTTCGCTGCAGAACTCGGCCAGAAGGGCATCCGCAGCGCCACGCTGGCGCCGGGCTACATCCGCACCCCGGGCGTCGCCGCGCTCGAGCAGTCGGGCAAGGTCGACAGCGATGCGATCCGCAAACGGATCCCGCTTGGCGACATGGGGCGGCCCGAGGACATCGCCGACGCCGCGCTGTTCCTGGCGTCCCCGGCCGCCTCCTACATCAATGGCGGCATCCTCTATGTCGACGGCGGCTGGACCTCTTTCGGAAATGCCGGACAGGCGTCCGACGGCGGGCAATAGGGCCGGCGATCAACCGGTGCGCGATCCATGTTCTGCAAGGAACTTCACATCTGTGAAACTCTCCTTCAGATGAAGGTTTTCCTTCTCATCGCGCGCCCAGTGCCGATAATCTGAATCTGGACGGCTGGGAGGCATTGTCCGCGGTGACATGGGAGGAGACCGGTATGCAGGGCCTTATGCAGGCGCACCCGCTGATGATTTCAAGCATGCTTGAACATGCGCGGCGCTACCATCCGGATACGGAAATCGTATCGAAGACCTGCGAGCAGACGATCGTGCGCAGCAACTACCGGACTTTGTCGCATCGCGCCAAGCAGATGGCCCAGACGCTCATTGCCATGGGCGTCAAGCCCGGCGACCGCGTCGCCACTCTTGCCTGGAACACCCATCGTCACCTTGAGCTCTATTTCGCCGTCTCGGGCATCGGCGCAGTGCTGCACACGGTCAATCCGCGGCTGTTTCCCGAGCAGATCGAGTACATTCTCAACCATGCCGAAAGCGGTGTGCTGTTCTTCGACATCACCTTCGCCAGCCTGGTCGAAGACCTGACGCCGGCCCTGCCGCATGTCCGGCGCTTTATCGCCATGACCGACGCGGACCACATGGCCGGCATGCCCGCCCAGGCTGAGCCCTACGAAGACCTGATCGCGCAGCAGGACGGCAACTACGACTGGCCGGTGTTCGATGAAAACGCCGCATCGTCGCTGTGCTACACCTCCGGCACCACCGGCAACCCCAAGGGCGTGCTCTACAGCCACCGCTCGACCTATCTTCACTCGCTGCTGGTCTGCCAGGTGGACGGCCTGCAACTGAGCAGCGCCGACAGCACCTTGCTTGCGGTGCCGCTGTTTCACGTCAACGCCTGGGGCGTACCCTATGCCTCCGCCCTGTGCGGCGCCAAGCTGGTGCTGCCGGGACCGCATCTGGATGGCAAGAACCTCTACGAGCTCGCCGTCGAGGAGAAATGCACGTTCAGCCTCGGCGTGCCGACGGTCTGGATGGGTTTCTTCAAGCACCTGGAAACCGATCCGGCCGCCGATCCCTCGAGGCTGTCGCTCAAGCGGGTGGTCATCGGCGGTGCCGCGGCGCCCCGCACCATCATTGAGAAGTTTCACGGCATCGGCGTCTTCGTCATCCAGGCCTGGGGCATGAGCGAGACCAGCCCGGTCGCCACCATCGGCAATCTTCTGCCCAAGCACCGCGACCTGCCGGTCGACAAGCAGGTCGATATCCAGGTGCTGCAGGGCCGCGCCATGTGCGGCGTCGAGCTGCGCGTCATCGGCGAGGACGGTTCGGAGATTCCGGCCGGCAGCGGCCAGTCCGGCGATCTGCAAGTGCGCGGCCCCTGGGTCACCGCCGGCTATTTTCGCGGCGAGGGCGGCGATGTGCTTGATGCGGATGGCTGGTTCTCGACCGGGGACGTCGCGCGGCTCGATACCGATGGCTACGTGCAGATCACCGACCGCTCCAAGGACGTGATCAAGTCGGGCGGCGAATGGATCAGCTCGATCGATCTCGAGAATGCCGCGATGGCGCATCCGGAAATCGAGGAGGCGGCCGTCATCTCGCGCCCGCATCCGAGGTGGCAGGAGCGGCCCTTGCTGATCGTCGTGCGCAAGAACAGCTCGGAGGTCACCGGTCCGGAAATCCTCGAATTTCTCGCCGAGCGCGTGGTCAAGTGGTGGCTGCCCGACGATGTCGCCTTCGTCGACGAACTGCCGCACACCGCGACCGGCAAGCTCATGAAGATGAAACTGCGCCAGCAGTTCGCCGATTACGTCCTGCCGGCCTGACCGCCGGCGCGCCCGAGACACAGTCGTATTCCCACGGAGGCACCATGCCCGAAATCATTCTCGAAGACCCGGACGGCACCTTTGCCATGCTGCGCGACAGTGTTGCGGCGTTTGCGCAACGGTTCGACGGCGCCAGGGTACTGAGAGCCCGGCGTGGTGCGGGCCGGGATCTCGATCGCGACATCTGGTCGGCCATGGCCGAGGCCGGCTGGCTCGGCCTGATGCTGCCCGAGGATCTCGGCGGCGCAGGCCTCGGCTTGTCCGAACAGGCGATCCTCAGCGAAGCGCTCGGCCGGGCGCTGATCACCGAGCCGCTGGCGCAGCTATCGGTGTTTTCCGGCGCGTTGCTGGCCGGGGCCGAGTCGGGTGAGGAACGTTCAAGGCTGGCCGAAGGCTTGATCTCGGGGTCGCTGGTTGTCTCGCCCGCATGGCAGACCACCGACGGCGGATATGCCGCGGTCACCGCCACAATTGATGCAAACGGCGTGACGCTTTCCGGCACTGCCGGCCTTGTCGTGGCGGCAGCCTCCGCGGATATTTTCCTGGTTGTCGCCCGGTCAAATGACGAGCGGGTGCTGATCAGCGTTCCGGCCGGATCTGACGGCCTCAGCCTGTCCGAACGCCCGACGGTCGATGGCGCGACGCTGGCTGAGCTGCGGTTCGACGGCTGTCATGTCGCCACCGGTCAGGTTCTGGCGCGCGACCTTCTCGGCAGCGGCCTGCTTGACGACGCCATCCAGGCGACCCGGCTGACGCTGGCCGCAGAGCTTGCCGGGGCCGGCTCAAAGGCGCTGGAAGCCACCGTTGACTACACCAGGGAGCGGGTTCAGTTCGGCAAGCCGATCGCCAGCTTCCAGGCGATCCAGCACCGGCTGGTCGACATGTGGAGTGCCGCCGAATTTTCCTGCGCGGCCATCGTCAACGCGCTGGAAAGGCTGGCCGACGAGCCGGGCAAACCCGCAGCCCTTGCAGTGCTCGCCGCCAAGGCCCGCGCCGGCGATGCGGCGGTCGACATCACCCGAAAGGCCATTCACCTGCATGGCGCCATGGGCTTCACCGATGAATGCGACATCGGTCTTTACATGAAGCGCGCCGTCAACCTGAACGCCACCCTCGGAAATCCCGCGCAGCTCAGGCTGCAATTCGTTGCGCTCGAGCGCGCAGCCTGAAGGAGCCAGACATGGAAAACAACCTGATCAAGACCGTCATCAAGGACCACATCGCCGTCGTCACGATGGATGCGCCGCCGGTCAACGCCCAGAGCAGGGAATTCGTCGAGGAACTGATCTCGGTCTTCGACGAACTCAACGAGACGCCTGGCGTGCGGGTGGTCGTTCTTACCGGCGCGGGCAAGTGCTTCTGTGCCGGCGCCGACATCAAGTCGCGCGCCAAGGTCGGCCAGGGCGCGCCCGGCGACACCAACCGGCATCTGCGCCGCGCCCGCGAAGTGGGCTTCGTCATCATCGAGATGAACATTCCGGTGATTGCTGCCGTCAATGGCGTGGCGCTCGGCGCCGGCATGGGTCTTGCGATCTGCAGCGACATGATCGTCGCCTCGAAAAACGCCTCCTTCGGCCTGCCGGAAATCGACATCGGGCTGATGGGCGGCGTCCGCCACACCATGCGCGTCTTCCCGCAGGGACTGACCCGCCGGATGGTCCTCACCGGCTGGCGGGTGCCCGCGGAAGAACTCTACCGTCGCGGCCTGATCGAGGCCTGCGTCGAGCCCGAGGAGTTGATGGACACGGCGATGGAGATCGCCCGCAACATCGCCTCGAAGAGCCCGGCGGCGATCCGGCTCGCCAAGCGCGCCATCAACACCGTCGAGACCATGGGGCTCAAGGACGGCTATCGCTTCGAGCAGAATCTGACGGTGGAAATGACCCGTCACGAGGACAGCAAGGAAGCCATGCGCGCCTTTGTCGAAAAGCGTGCGCCGGTATTCAAGGACGAGTTGTGATGGCCGGGCAGCAGGACTGGAACAGCCTTTCGGACGCCGAGTTCCGTGAGATCTTCCGCACCTGGGTGGACGAGAACTGCCCGATGCACCTGCGCAACATGCGCAAGCAGCGGCCGGTGTTCGACGAGGTGGCGGAATGGTACCACGCGCTTGCGGAGAAGGGCTGGCTGTCGCCGGTCTGGCCGCAGCAATATGGCGGCATGGGGCTCAATGCCGCCAAGCACATCATCTATGTCGAGGAATGGGCCCGGCTCGGCTGCCCGCGCATTCCCGACCACGGCATCGGTCTCGTCGGGCCGTTGCTGATCGAATTCGGCACCGAGGAGCAGAAGGCGCACTACCTGCCGCGCATCCTGTCGGGCGAGGATGTCTGGTGCCAGGGTTACTCCGAGCCCGGCGCCGGATCCGACCTTGCCAGTCTGCGCACTGCCGCGGTGCGTGACGGCAACAGTTTCATCGTCAACGGCCAGAAGATCTGGACCACGCTCGCCCATTGCGCCAACTGGATCCTGCTTCTGACCCGCACCTCGCGCGACGAGAAGGTCAAGCAGAAGGGCATCACCGTGCTGCTGGTCGACCTGACCTCGCCGGGCGTCACCGTGCGTCCGATCGAGAACCTGCGCCAGGAGGCCGATTTCTGCGAGGTGTTCTTCGAGAATGTCCGCGTACCGGCCGAAAACCTGGTCGGCGAGGTCGACAAGGGCTGGAACCTCGCCAAGGCGGTGCTCGGCCACGAGCGCATCTTCCTTGGCGCGCCGTCGCGGCCTGAAGTGGCGCTGTCCCGGCTCGAGCAGCTGGCCGAGGCGCGTGGCGCCTTCTCCGATCCCGCCTTCGTCGCCCGCTACGCCCGGCTGCGGCTCGATCTCTACGATCTCGGCTCCGCTTTCGAACGGTTCGCCAAACAGCTGCGCGACAACGGAACGCTCGGCGCGGATGTCTCGGTGCTGAAGATCTTCTGCTCCGAGCTCTACCAGAAGATCACCGAGGAAACGCTTGATATCGCGGGCGAGGAGGCCCGCTTTCTCGACGATCTTCCGGCAGGAAACGGCCATGTCGATGCAATGAACCTGTATCTCGATTCCCGCGCGCTGGCGATCTTCGGCGGCTCGAACGAGATCCAGCGGACAATTCTGGCCAAGGCCGTGCTCGGGTTGCCATCCTGATGCGCGGCGAGGGAGGAGAGACGGGTCATGCAACAGTCTGAGACGCGCAATCCCGCAGCGGAAAGTCCGGCTGACGGTGAGTATGCCCTCGAAGCCCGGGGCATCAGCAAGTCCTTCGGCGGCTTCTTCGCGGTCAAGGATGTCGACCTGAAGATCCGGCGCGGATCGGTGCATGCGCTCATCGGGCCGAATGGCGCGGGCAAGACCACCTGCTTCAACATGCTGACCAAGGCGCTGCAGCCGACCTCCGGCCAGATCCTTCTCGAGGGCCGCGACATTTCGCGCCTTGCCACATCCGAGGTGGCGCAGCTCGGGCTGGTGCGGTCGTTCCAGATCTCGGCGACGTTCCCGCATCTGACCTGCCTCGAAAACGTCCGTGTCGCGCTGCAGTCGAAATACGGCAAATCCTTCCATTTCTGGCGCTCGCTGCGGGCGGTCTCCGAGCTCAACGAGCGCGCCATGGCGCTGCTCGGCGAAGTGGGTTTGGGCGACTGCGCCGGCCTTGCCGCCTCCGACCTTTCCTATGGCAAGAAACGCGCACTAGAGATTGCCACCACGCTGGCGCTCGATCCTTCGGTCATGCTGCTCGACGAGCCGACGGCGGGCATGGGGCACGAGGACATCGAGCCGATAACCGAGCTGATCGCCAGGGTCGGCAAAGACCGCACCATCGTCATCATCGAGCACAATCTCTCCGTGGTCTCCACACTCAGCGAACGCATCACCGTGCTCAAACAGGGCGAAGTCCTGACCGAAGGCACCTATGCGGAAGTGTCGAGCAATCCGGACGTGATCAGTGCCTACATGGGAGGCGTCGATGAGCTCTGAGACCGCAAAGGCCCCGCTGCTTCAGGTCGAGAACCTGAACGCCTGGTACGCCGAATCCCAGGCCCTGCACGGCATGAGCTTCGAGGTTCCCGAAGGCGAACTGGTCACGCTGATCGGCCGCAACGGCGCGGGCAAGTCGACAACGCTGCGCTCGATCATGGGGATCGTGCGCAAGCGCAAGGGCTCTATCCGGTTCAAGGGCGCCGAGCTGATCGGCAGGCAGACCTACGAGATCGCACGCCGGGGGATCGCCTACTGCCCCGAGGAACGCGCCATCTTCGCCTCGCTGTCGGTGCGCGAAAATCTCGGCCTGCCGCCGGTTCTGAGTTCCGGCGGCTCGACCGACGAGGAACTGCTCGAACAGTTCCCCAATCTCCGCGCGCGCCAGAACAGCATGGGAACCATGCTGTCGGGCGGCGAGCAGCAGATGCTGGCGATCGCCCGCATCCTGCGCACCGGCAGCCGCTTCCTGCTG
>JAHJUC010000751.1 GCA_018829385.1 Alphaproteobacteria bacterium | reverse complement strand
TGGTCACCCATGACAACCGCATTCTCGAACTCGCCGACCGCATCGTCACGCTGGAAGACGGGCGGATCGTGGCCGACACAAGGCCTGACTGACCTGCTGCCGACGCCTTGACCCTTCCGGCTTCCTCAGCCATGGATTGGGTATGTGTGGACGCTTTTCATTGACGGCAACGCCTGAAGAGGTGCAGGAACTGTTCGGGCTCGAGGAAATCGAGAATTTCCCGCCGCGCTACAATATCGCGCCGACGCAGCCAATCCTGATCATTGCCGGCGACCGCCGCCGCGCCGAGGGCGACAACCGCACCGACCGCCGCGCGCTCTTGGCGCGATGGGGGTTCATTCCCGGCTGGGTCAAGGATCCGGCCGAGTTTCCGCTCTTGATCAATGCGCGCTCGGAGACGGCGGCCGAGAAGGCCTCGTTCCGCGCCGCCATGCGGCACCGGCGGATCCTGGTTGCCGCGTCGGGTTTTTACGAGTGGCGCCGGCCGCCGAAAGGCTCGAAGGAGAAATCGGTTCCCTACTGGATCAGGCCCAGCGCCGGCGGCATCGTCGCCTTTGGCGGGCTGATGGAAACCTACATGAGCGCCGACGGCGCCGAGATGGACACAGCCGCCGTCCTGACCACGGGACCAAACCGCGAGGTTGCTCCGATCCATGACCGCATGCCGGTGGTGATCCGGCCGGAGGATTTCTCCCGCTGGCTCGATTGCCTCAACCAGGAACCGCGGCATGTGGCCGACCTGATGCAACCTGCGCCGGACGGCTTTTTCGAGGCGATCCGCGTCTCCGACCTCGTCAACAAGGTTGCCAATGCCGGGCCGGAGGTGCAGAAGCCTGCCACCGATGCCGAACCGGTCGTGAGCAAGCCCACGCCTGCCAAGCGGGCGGTGAAATCCAAGGCCGCCGATCCCGCTTCCGACCAGATGAAACTGTTCTAGATCCCATGACACAATTGTTTGCCCCCGCCATCGCCGGCCTGCTGCTTGGCGGCTCGCTGATCATCGCCATCGGCGCGCAGAACGCCTACATCCTGCGCCAGGGGCTGCTGAGACAGCACGTGTTCATCCTGTGCCTGATCTGCGCGCTGTCGGACGCGCTGCTGATCGGGCTTGGCGTGGCCGGCCTCGGCGCGATCATTTCCGGATCACCTTTGCTGATCGCCGCCGTGACGCTCGGCGGCGCGGCATTCCTGGCGGTCTATGCCTTCATGGCGCTCCGTCGGGCGATCTCGCCCTCGGCGCTTGAAGCCGCCAGAACCGCTCCGGGCTCGCTGAAAGCCGCGGTGCTGACGTGTCTCGCCTTCACCTTCCTCAATCCGCATGTCTATCTCGACACGGTGCTGCTGGTCGGCGGCCTGAGCGGCCGCTACGAGGGGACGGCGCGGCTGGCGTTTGCGCTCGGGGCGATGTCGGCCTCGTTCATCTGGTTCTTCGGGCTCGGTTACGGCGCGCGGGTGCTTCAGCCGCTGTTTGCAAGGCCGTCGGCATGGCGGGTGCTCGACGGGCTGATCGCGGCTGTCATGGCGGCCTTGTCGGTGTCGCTGCTCACCCGGTTTTTCGCCGGCTGAAAGCCGCTTGCCCGGATCTTGACCGGGCCCGCGCAATCGGAGATAAGACGAGCATGAAAACGGCACACGGCGCACGCGCCACCTGCATCTGCGGCATCATTATTCGCTAGCTCACCGCTGGCTCGGCCGTTTTCGTCTTCTTTCACAAACAGGACAAACGACCCGGGCCAGGGCGGCCGGCATCGGGGAGTTGACATGACCGAGCTCAAGTTCTGGAACACGCTGACGCGCGCCAAGGAAGAGTTCAAGCCGATCGATCCGGACAATGTGCGGATGTATGTCTGCGGCCCGACGGTCTATGACTATGCCCATATCGGCAATGCGCGCCCGGTGATCGTGTTCGATGTGCTGTTCCGGCTGCTGCGCCATGTCTATGGCGAGGACCACGTCACCTATGTGCGCAACATCACCGACGTCGACGACAAGATCAACGCCCGGGCGCTGAGGGATTATCCGGATCTGCCTCTGAACGAGGCGATCGCGAAAGTCACCGAGAAGACCGCCGACCGCTACCACAAGGATGTGGCGGCGCTCGGCTGCCTGCCGCCCACGCATGAGCCGCGCGCGACTGCCCATATCGACGGCATGGTGAAAATGATCCAGACGCTGATCGACAAGGGCAACGCCTATGTGACGTCGGGCCGCGAGGGCAGGGAAGTGCTGTTTGCGGTAAGCTCGATGCCCGACTACGGCAAGCTGTCGAACCGCAGGCTCGAGGAGCAGCAGGCCGGCGCCCGCATCGCCGTGGAGGACCACAAGCGCAATCCGGCGGACTTCGTGCTGTGGAAGGAATCGGCCGCCGACGAACCCGGCTGGGACGGCACCTTCACCGAGGCTGGCGAGACCCTGACCATC
>JAHJUC010000750.1 GCA_018829385.1 Alphaproteobacteria bacterium | reverse complement strand
GAATTGGCCTGGCCGCCCGTGGTGTTGCAAGGCGCCAGGAAATCGGCGGTCATCACGGTGGTGCCACTGGCGTCCGACTTGATGGTCTTCGTCTTGTGCTGGAAGGTCCGGCCATTGGAGAGCACGTCGTACATCTTCACCTTGATCGTGTCGCCTGCGTTGGCGGCGTGCTTGATCGTGATCTTCGGGTCCTGGCCCTTGCCGCCCAGTTTGATGCAGAGATGGGCCTTGCTCGGGGCCTCGACCGAGACCGACTTGATCTCGACAGCGACGGCGGGAGCCATGCCCAGGGTGAGTGCAAGCAGCGAAAGGGAGATTTGGCGAAACGGTTTCATGAAATTGCCTTCTGGTTGTGTGAGTCGGGAAAAGTCCGACAGCGGTTTTTAAGGTCAAACATGCAACGCAAACGTTAATCCAGGCTCGATTGCACGAAAACGCGATGATCCGAAAAACCGGGCCGCGGTGGGCTCACAGCGGCGTTGTCGCGGCCTCAAGCCACTCTATCGCCGGGTCGTCCGAAAGCAGCGGCGACAGTTCCGCGCGCACCCGGGCGTGGTAGGCATTGAGCCACTCCCGTTCCGCCGGATCGAGCAGGTCGCTCAGGATCAGCCGCTTGTCGATCGGGCACAGCGTCAGGGTGTCGAAGCCGAGCATCGGCCTGTCGCCGCCGTCGATGGTCTGCGGCTCGCGCACCACCACGAGGTTCTCGATGCGGATGCCGAAGGCGCCGTCGCGGTAGTAGCCGGGTTCGTTGGACAGGATCATGCCGGGCAGCAGTTCCTGCGTGCCGCGGCGCGAGATCGATTGCGGGCCCTCGTGCACGGAGAGGTAGCTGCCGACGCCGTGGCCGGTGCCGTGGGCGAAGTCGGCGCCGGCCTTCCACAGCGCGATGCGGGCGAAGGGATCGATGTCGAGGCCGCGTGTGCCTTCGGGAAACCGCAGCAGGCTGATCGCGATCATGCCCTTGAGCACCAGCGTGAAGAACCGCTTCTGCTCGTGCGGAACGTCGCCAACGGCGATCGTGCGGGTGATGTCGGTGGTGCCGGCAACATATTGTCCGCCGGAATCAATCAGCAGCATCTCGCCGGGTTCGATCCGGCGGTTGGTCTTCGTGTTGACCCGGTAGTGGATGATGGCGGCGTTGGGGCCGGCGCCGGAGATGGTATCGAAAGACAGCGCCTTGAGCGGCATCTGCATCGACTGGCCGGTGGTGCGGCGGAACTCTTCAAGCCGGCTGGCGGCGGCGATCTCGTCGACCGAGCCGGGCGGCTGGTCGTCGAGCCAGGCCAGGAACCGCACCATCGCGGCGCCATCCTGGCGGTGCACGCGGGCGCTGCCGGCAATCTCTGCGGCGTTCTTGCAGGCGCGCGGCAGGCGGGCGGGATCGGGGGCGGCGCGGACGGTTCCTCCGGATTGCTCGATCAGCATGGAGACGGCGTGCGGCGCCACCGCCGGATCGATCATGATGCTGGCGCCGGATTTCCCCAGCGCCACCAGCGCATCGTCGAAACCCGACGGCGGTTCGAGATCGGCAAGCTGGGTCAGGTAGGCTTCCGCCTCGATGCCGGTCTTGCGCTTGTCGATGAACAGCAGCGGCCGGCCCGAAGCCGGGATGATGGCGCGCGACAGCGGGTGCGGCGTCGACGGCAGGTCCTCGCCGCGGATGTTGAAGCTCCAGGCCACAGAAGACGGATCTGCAAGCACCACCGCGCCGGCTCCGGCCCTGGCGGCGGTTTCGGCAATCATCGCCAGCTTGTCGCGCGCAAGCTGGCCTGCGAGGTCCAGCGGCTGAATGGTCACGGCGCCCAGCGGCGGTTGCGGCCGGTCATCCCAGATCGCGTCGACCGGATTGCGCGGCAGGAACACCAGCTGTCCGTCGATCGCCTTCAATGCGGTTTCGAGACGCGTCACCTCGCTCGAGGGCCAGGTCCAGGGATCGATGCCCAGCCGCAGACCAGTGAGGCCGGAGGCTTCGAGGAAGGAGGCAAGCGGGGTGGCGACGCTGTCCTGGTAGGTAAAGACCGCCGGGTCGGTCTGCGCCCGGACCTGGTTGGTGTAGCGCCCATCGACGAAGATGTGGGCCTTGTCTTCGAGCACCAGGACCGAACCCGCCGAGCCGGTGTAACCGGTCAGCCATGCCAGCCGTTCGGCGCATGCGGGCACATATTCGCCGAGATACTCGTCCGAGCGCGGCACGGCTATGGCATTGACCGCCGATGCGGCAAAGCCTTTGCGCAGCCGGGCGATGCGGCCGGCCGCCTGGTCGGGGGAGGAGAGCACTTCAAAGTTCTGAAACATCATGGGAGTCCTGCGAGCCAAACCAAGCCCTCCTTATAGCAACCCAATCCGCGTTTGGGAGACGGTCAAGGCGAATTGATCCGGAATGGCGCGGCGGGATGCCTGATTGGCAAGCGCACAATCCCTGTGCGATGCAGGTTGCCGCTTAAATAAGCAGCATTGTGCATTGGTCGAGCTCTAGTCATGCATTCATTTCATAGCTGCACTGCAACATAAGCTCTGCACATTCCCGCGGAAGTGACTATCTTGGGTTTGCAGGAGGACAGAACAATCACTTACCCAAAGGGGATTACCTAATGTCCGGAAATATCTTTCAAAACGCCTTCGACCGTCTCGTCAGCGCCCGCGAACGCCAGGTTCGCCGTTATGTCAATGGCGCGCTGCT
>JAHJUC010000749.1 GCA_018829385.1 Alphaproteobacteria bacterium | reverse complement strand
ACGAGCCGCCACCCGACATCCGGATGTCATCAGCGCCGCGCAAGGCCATCAGAGCCACGTCCTGGCCGATCTTGCCAAGCGTTCCGGTGAGTTCTGACATGAAATTGGCCTGGGCGAGAACCGGGCCGCGCGCCGAATGCCAGCTTTGACCGGGCCAGCGCAGGCCGAGGTCGGCTGCAAGCGACCGGGCGACGGTTTCCGCGTTATCGCCCAGCGCCTGCAGATCGCCGACCGCGCCGCCGAATTGCAGCACCCGGGTCTCTTCCCGCAGCGCGGAGAGCCGGTCGCGCAGCGCCATCGGGGGCTGACGCCAGGTGGCGATCCGGTCGGAGGCATGGAACGCGATGGCGGGTTGCATCCTGGTGATGGCCTGGAGCTCGTTTCCACCGCACCGTGCGGAAAGCCCTGACAGCTGCTCGAGCAGCGTGTCGAGCCTTTCCGAGAGAACGGCGTTGACCGAGGCCAGTGCCTCGATCGCCGCCGTGTCCATCAGGTCCTGGCTGGTGGCGCCATGATGCAGCATGGGCTTTGCCGGGCCTGACACATGGGCGCGCAACTGGCGCACATATTCGGGCACGGGCACGCCGTCGCGAATGCCGGCTTCGGCGATTGCCGCGCCATCGGGTGCGAAGTTGCTGATCTGCCGGGCCAGATCTTCGGCGTCCGCCGCAGGGACCAGCCCGGCCTTGGCCAGCCCCTTGACAAGGGCCTGCTCGAAACGGGAGAAGCTGGCGAACAGGGTTTCGTCGGAAAAGCACTCCGCGATCTGATGATCGCTATAGAGCCCGGCCGCCCATCTCTGTCCGCCAGCCGTCATCTCAGACCCGCTCGAGGGCGATGGCGATGCCCTGGCCGACGCCGATGCACATGGTGGCGAGCGCCAGCTTTTCATTGCGGACGGCGAGTTCCAGCGCGGCCGTGCCGGTAATGCGGGCGCCGGACATGCCAAGCGGATGGCCGAGCGCGATGGCGCCGCCATTGGGGTTGATGTGCTCGGCGTCTTCCTGAAGCCCGAGCTGGCGCAGGACGGCAATGCCCTGGCTGGCGAAGGCTTCGTTGAGTTCGATGACGCCGAAGTCGGTCGGCTTCAGGCCAAGCCGGGCGCAGAGCTTCTGGGTTGCCGGGGCTGGGCCGATGCCCATGATCCGGGGCTCGACGCCGGCGGTAGCGCCGCCGAGAATGCGGGCGATCGGGGTGAGCCCGTGCTTCCTTGCTGCCGCTTCGCTGGCGATGATCAGCGCTGCCGCGCCGTCGTTGACGCCGGACGCATTGCCCGCCGTTACCGAGCCGCCGGCGCGGAACGGGGCCTTGAGCTTTGCCAGTTGTTCGAGCGTGGTATCCGGTCGTGGATGCTCGTCGGTATCGACAATGATCGGATCCCCCTTGCGCTGCGGGATCCTGACCTCAACGATTTCCTTGCCGAAACGGCCGGACGCCTGTGCCTTGCCGGCGCGGGTCTGGCTGCGGACGGCAAAGGCATCCTGATCCTCGCGGCTGATGCCGAAATCCTCGGCAACGTTCTCGCCGGTCTCGGGCATGGAATCGACGCCGTATTGCGATTTGAGCAGCGGATTGACGAAGCGCCAGCCGATGGTGGTGTCGTAGATTTCGGCATTGCGCGAAAAGGCGGTGTCGGCCTTGGGCATGACGAAAGGCGCGCGCGACATGCTCTCGACGCCGCCGGCGATGACCAGATCGGCTTCCCCGGAGCGGATGATGCGGCTGGCCGCAAGCACCGCATCCATGCCCGATCCGCACAGGCGGTTGAGCGTGGTGCCCGGCACCGAGACCGGAAGGCCCGCCAGCAGTGTGGCCATGCGGGCAACGTTGCGGTTGTCTTCGCCGGCCTGGTTGGCGCAGCCGTAATAGACCTCGTCGATTGCCGCCCAGTCGACATTTGCGTTGCGGTCTTTCAGCGCCCGCATCGGGATCGCGCCCAGATCGTCGGCGCGAACGCCGGACAGGGCGCCGCCGAAACGGCCAATCGGGGTGCGGACATAATCACAGATGAATGCTTCGGCCATCAGGCGGCTTCTCCGGTTT
>JAHJUC010000748.1 GCA_018829385.1 Alphaproteobacteria bacterium | reverse complement strand
CTGCTCCGGCTCCAAGGCGACGGTCAGCGCCATCGCCGGCAAGGATGGCAATGGCCTGGCCGAGCTCTGGTCGGTGGGACGGCTGATCTCGATCAGCGTCGGCGACAACCGGGTGGTGGCGCTTGTCTGCTCGATGGAGACCGCGACCACCGCATGGTCGGAGTCCGACGAAAACATCATGCACATCGATGTCGAGCTGGTCGGCGAGATCCGTACCGGCGTGAGCGGCAAGCCCGAATTCAGCGCGGGCATCACGCAGTATCCCTATCTCGGCGCGGTGGCCCACCGCATGCGGACCTCCGATCTTGCTGTCATCTACGATCCCGGCGTCAGCGACACGGCGGTGATCGGCAAGCTGACCCAGGACACCTCGCTGGGCGCGCTCATTCACATTCCGTCGCTTCTGTCGCGGCACTTTGCCGTTGTCGGCACCACCGGCGTGGGCAAGACCACGGCGGTGACGCTGCTGCTCAACAAGGCGCTGATCGCCGACCCCTCGCTCAGGGTGCTCATTCTCGATCCGCACAACGAGTTCGCGGCAGCCTTTCCCAACAAGTCGGTGGTCATCGACACCGATACGCTGGACCTGCCGTTCTGGCTGTTCAAGCTCGAGGAATTCACCGAAGTGCTGTTCCGCGGGCGGCCGGCGATCGCCGAAGAGATCGACGTGCTTCGCGACCTGATTCCGGAAGCCAAGCGGATGTTCAAGGGCACCACCGACACGACGCTGATCCGCCGCGGACCGGAAAAATCCTCGCTGACGGCGGATACGCCGGTTCCCTACCGGGTGGCCGACCTGCTGGCGCTGATCGACGAGCGCATCGGCAAGCTGGAAGGCCGTTCGGAAAAGCCGCACCTGCGGTCGCTCAAGGTGCGCATCCAGGCGGCGATCAACGATCCGCGCTACGAATTCATGTTCTCCTCGAACACGATCCACGACACCATCCTGACCACCATCAGCCACATCTTCCGGATTCCCGGAGAAGGCAAGCCGGTGACCACGTTCCAGCTGGCGGGCATCCCCTCCGAGGTGGTCAACTCCGTGGCCTCCATCCTGTGCCGCATGGCGTTTGAAATCGCGCTGTGGAGCGCGGGCGGCGTGCGGATCCTGGTGGTCTGCGAAGAAGCCCACCGCTACGTGCCGGCCGATCCGAAGCTCGGATTCTTCCCGACCCGCCAGGCGATCTCGCGCATCGCCAAGGAGGGCCGCAAATACGGGGTCAGCCTCGGGGTGATCACCCAGCGTCCGGGCGAACTCGACCCGACCATCCTGTCGCAGTGCTCGACCGTGTTCGCCATGCGGCTGTCCAACGACCGCGACCAGGACATCATCCGCTCGGCCATTCCCGACTCGTCGGCCTCGACCATGAGCTTCCTGTCATCGATCGGCAACGGCGAGGCCATTGCCTTCGGCGAAGCGGTGGCGGTGCCGATGCGCATGGTGTTCGAACGGGTCTCGGAGGCTGTGCTGCCGCGCGCCAATTCGGGCCTGCAGCCGGTTCATCGGGGCGATCCGAACACTGTCGACCTGGGCAAGATCGTCATGCGGATGCGCCATATCGATGAAACCGCCAAGACCTTTGCGCCCGCAACGGAGCCGACACGGCCGCAACCAGCCTCGATCAGGCCGCAGATGCCGTCGATCGATCCGGCCGAGGAATTTGGCGCCGCGCCGCCACTGCGCCGCACCACCGATGGCCTTCCCGGTGCGGCACCAGCCGATCAGGGTTATCCGGGCCATGCCGCCGACCGGGGCACGGACTACCGTCCGGCCGCTCCGGCAGCACACCCCGCCGACCGGAACCCGGAATACCGTCCGGCAGCGCCACGTCCGGAACTGAATTCACTCCGTTCCAGCCTGTTGAAAAAGCCGCTCTCCTCGCTGCTCAAGGACTGACACTACGCATCTCGGCCTGCCCGTGCCGATCCGGACGCGCATCCAGTTCACCAGCCGGGCTTTCCATGGTCGGAACACGATTGCCGACCGGCAATCGAATCCCGCTCTGTGGTGATGAGTCTTGAAGTGTCAGCCTGTCAGGCGGCGCAAACGCGGTTGCGGCCCTTGCGCTTGGCCTCGTAGAGCTGCTTGTCGGCGCGGCGGTAGAGTTCCTCGCCGCTCTCGACACCGTTCCAGATCGCCAGACCGGCGCTGACCGTGACCTTCAGCGTCACGTTGCCATTGACGATCCTGAGCTCGGAGACGGCCTGGCGGATGCGGTCGGACAGGCTGTAGAGCTGGCTTTCGGTGATGTTGGGCGACAGGATCGCGAATTCCTCGCCGCCGAGGCGGGAGAGAACATCGTGGTAGCGGGTGAAAACCTTCAGGCACTCGGCGACCTGGCGCAGGACTTCGTCGCCGACATCGTGGCCATGCGTGTCGTTGACCTTCTTGAAATGATCGAGATCGAGGATGACCATGCCGATCGGCTTCTTGATCTTGCCGAAGGCCACCAGGTATTCGGCCAGCGCCTCGTCGAAATAGCGGCGATTGTACATGCCGGTCAGACCGTCGGTGACGGCTGCGTGCTCCAGCGTCAGGGAGCGAACCGACAGGGACTCGGTCATGCGCTGGAACTTGCCGCGTTCGCGCAGGCTTCGCGACATGATCGGCAGCACCAGCAAGCATCCGCACGCCACCGCGAGCGCGGCCAGCACGGTGCTCATGAAGGCAAAACGCGCAGCGGTCTCCACGCCGCCGACCACGACGCCGCCGGTCGCGGCGGAGAAGGCCGCCCACGAGGAGAGTCCGCCGATAGCGACCAGCACTGTCAGCAGAAGAAAGAACAGTTCAGCCTTGTGAAAACGCATTGTCCCAACTGAAATCCACGATCGTGGAGGAAAGACTAGCTTGAACCCCTTATGTTTCGTTTAACGTGCCGGGTCACAGCTACAGGCAGGGAGAACTATTTTGCCTCACGGCTCTATTCTTTGCCATTCCTCGCCCAGCTGGTTGCGAAACCAGGTCATCTGGCGCTTGGCGTATTGCCGTGTGGCGGTGCTTGCCAGCTCGATGGCCCGCTCGAGCGAATGACGGCCGGCCAGGTAATCGGCGAGCTGGCTTACGCCGATGGCCTTCATCGCCGGATGCTGTGGCGGGATGTCGAGCGCGAGCAGTCGCCTGACCTCATCGAGCGCGCCGGCCTCGACCATCTCGCCGAAGCGCTGGTTGATCCGCGAATGCAGCAGCGGCCTTGCGGGCTCCAGCACGATGCAGCGGGCGCTCAGCGGATCGACGATCATCGCGCCGCCACGCCCCTGGAATTCCATGATCGACCGGCCGGTGCTCCGGACCACCTCCAGCGCCCGCAGGATGCGTTGCCGGTCGGCAGGGCGAAGCCGCCCGGCCATCGCGGGATCGAGCCCGGCAAGCTCGGCATGCAAGGCCTCAACCCCTTCGCTCTCCAGCCGGGCGCGCAGCTCGTTGCGGACGGGATCGGGAATTTCCGGCATGTCGGACAGGCCGCCGGTGAGCGCGCGGAAATACAGCCCGGTGCCGCCGACGATCACCGGAAGCGCGCCGCGTGCCCGGATGGCGGAAATCACCTCCGTTGCCTGATCCAGCCAGATGCCGGTGGAATAGGCCGTATCCGGGGAAACATGGCCATAGAGATGATGCGGGATTTCGGCGAGGTCGCGGGCATCGGGGCGTGCGGTCAGCCGGTCGAGCACGCCATAGACCTGCATCGAATCCGCATTGACGATCTCGCCGCCAAGCTCGCGCGCCATCTCGAGCGCCAGCGCGGACTTGCCGCTGGCGGTCGGCCCGGCTATCAGAAGCGCCGAGATATCCTGTTGCCGGAGTTTTTGTTCCATGGCCCTCGTTGCCACGCTTGTCGCCAATCCGTCAAACCCTGTTCTTGCGCCAGCGCTCGGCGAAGCCGCGTTCAACGCCGTCGACGGCGCCGGTCTCTACTGGCTTGCCGATGGCGTGGCCTGCGACATCGCGCTCAAGGACGGCGTGTCGGCTGAGATCGCGCTCGACAGGATCAGGGCCGTAATCGGCGAGCTGCCGGTCGATGCCGCGGTGCAGATCGCCGAGACCCGGCGCAAGAAGATCCTCATCGCCGATATGGATTCGACCATGATCGGCCAGGAATGCATCGACGAGCTGGCCGCCGAAGTCGGGCTCAAGGACAAGGTCTCGGACATCACCGCGCGGGCGATGAACGGCGAGATCGCCTTCGAACCGGCGCTGAGGGAGCGGGTGGCCTTGCTCAAGGGCCTTCCCGTCGAGGTGATCGCCCAGGTGATCGACAGCCGCATCACGCTGACGCCGGGCGGCCGCGAACTGGTCGCAACCATGCGCGCCAACGGTCATTACACGGCGCTCGTCTCCGGCGGCTTCACCTCGTTCACCTCCGTCGTCGCCGCCATGATCGGCTTTGACGAGAACCGCGCCAACATTCTCGAAAGCGAGAACGGCGTGCTCTCCGGCACGGTGCGCGAACCGATCCTCGGCAAGCAGGCCAAGGTCGACGCACTGGAGGAGATTGCGGCGCGGCTCGACCTCGACCCGTCCGACGCCATCGCCGTCGGCGACGGGGCCAACGATCTCGGCATGCTCTTCCGCGCCGGCTCCGGCGTGGCGCTGCACGCCAAGCCATCGGTGGCGGCGCAGGCCGATATCCGCATCGATCACGGCGACCTGACGGCGCTGCTCTACCTGCAGGGCTACCGGCGAAGCGATTTCGTCACCTCATGACGCCGCTCAGAACAGAACGGCTGATCCTGCGCAACTGGGAAGAGCGCGACCGGGAGCTGTTTCACCGGATCAATTCCGACGAGCGGGTGATGGAGTTCTTCGTCATGCGGCGACATCGCGCGGAATCGGATGCGATGATGGACTGGATCGCCGCCGGGATAGACCGCAATGGCTTCGGACTTGCCGCAGTCGAACTTGCCGACAGCGGCGAAGTCGCCGGTTTCTGCGGGCTGCACCTCACCAACAATATCCCCGGCGTGGCCGACGGCAGCATTGAAATCGGCTGGCGCATGGCGCCTGAATTCTGGGGCAAGGGCATCGCCGGCGAGGCCGCGCGGGCCTGGCGCGATTTCGGCTTCGACCATCTTGGGCTTGATCGGATCATCAGCTTCGCGGTCGCCGGCAATCATCGCTCGACGGCGGTGATGCGGCGGATCGGCATGACCGCCCGGCCGGAGCACGATTTCGACCATCCGAACGTGCCGGACAGCCATCCGGAGCTTATCCGGCATGTGCTCTACGAGATGCTTCCGGGCGATCCACGGAGCTGACGCCCCTGCCCCCGGCCCGGCGGTTGACGGGCCACGAACCGGACTGCCGGCCACGGTGCCGCGTAACGGATGCCAGTTCCGCCCGCGACGGTGGTCTCAGCCGGCCTTGGAGACCGCCGTCAGCCGGGCGACGTTCTTCAAATGAGCGACCGCGGATGTTCCGCCGGTGGTCTTGGTCATCAGATCGAGCGACTGATCATCGTCGTCAGTGACAGGCGTCAGCGCCTGATCCATGTACTGCATCGCGCCGTCCTGACGCGAAAGCCCGCGCGCGACCAGCGCGAGATGAACGATCTTGCCGGCGATCAGCCCGTTCTTGCGCAGCGTCTGCCAGAGGAAGCGGGGCCAGAAGACCAGCGGATTTTCACGGGGCAGCCCGGGGCGGCGTTCGGAGGGATGCATCAGCCGGAGCACCCCGGTCTGCAGCGGGTGGATGTTCTCCAGCGGCACGGCGGTGGCAAAAGTCACCAGCAGCTTGACCAGGCTGTGCAGCGGCACACCGGTCGCAACCGCGCGCCTGAGCAATGTCCGCATGTGCTCGGGCGTGTAGTACAGCGACCATGCCTCGCGGTAGATGCCTTCCCACTCCTGCTTGCTCATGTTCGGATGCTGCATGCAGACGTGCTCGACATCGTAGATGTTGAGGTCCGGGTCCATTTCCCCGCCGGCCTTCCACAGCACCTGGTGATCTTCCGATCCGGGCAGCGGCGTCAGGCAGAAGAACTCGACAATGTCGAGCGGCAGTTCGTTCTGGATGATGGCGATGTCACGGCGGATCGTTTCCGGGGTGTCGGCTGGAAAGCCGAGGATGTATCCGGCAATGGTGATGATGCCCTGCGCCTTCCAGGCCAGCAGCATGCGCCGGTATTCGGTGATCTTGTTCTGGCGCTTCTTGGCGGCGGCAAGATTGTCCGGATTGACATTCTCGAGCCCGATGAAGACCCGCGTCACTCCAGCGCGCTTGGCCTTCTCGACGAAGTTCTCGATCTTGTGGCAAAGTGTGTCGACCTGGATCATCAGGCCGAGCGGAATACCGTCCTTCTCGCGCAACTCGATCAGGCGGTCAAAGATCGCCTCCCAGTCCCGGTTGCGAGCGAAATTGTCGTCGGTGATGAAGAACTTGTGGATGCCCTGCGCCCAGTTCATCCGCACCAGCTTTTCCACGTCATCGGCCGAGCGGAAACGCGACTTGCGGCCCTGGACATTGATGATCGTGCAGAAGGAGCACTGGTAGGGACACCCTCGCCCCGCATCGAAGCTGGTGCTCAGGCCCAGCGTATGCTCGACATATTGCTTGGGCAGGAACGGCACCGGGGTGCCACCGATATTGGGAAGGTCGTTCAGGAAATTGTAGACCGGTTCAAGCGTTCCCGCCGCCGCATCGCGCAGCACCATGTCAAGGCGGCCTTCGGCCTCGCCGGCGAACATGGAAACTCCCATGTCCCGGCACTGGTCCAGATCCACGGCCTTGCCGTCGAGCATGGCGAGGCAGCCTGAAATGTGGAACCCGCCCATCATGACGGGCAATCCGGCCTGGCGCAATGGCCGGGCAATATCGAGCGCGCGCGGATATTGGTTCGACTGCACCCCAACCAGGGCTACGAGCCCGAAATTGCCGTTGCGCTCGAACTGTTTCAACAGCCTGGGAATGTCGATGCGGGTGTTGGCCTCGTCGATTGCTGTGATGTCGATGGCGACGCCGGGTCCAAGCACCTCGCGCGCCGCGCAATCGCCGGCGATGCCGTAGACAGCGGCCAGCGAGTTCGACGGGATCATCGATCTCCACCAGCGAATGACATAGCCGTCATCGTCGTAGTGGGAGGGCTTGATGAGAACGAGTTGAAACCGCCTGTCCTCAGCGCCGCTTTGATCGGTCATGACACAGCTTTCACTCCAGAGGCATTTTAGAAGTACCTGTCTTGGGTAGCACGAAACAAAACCACGTGTCACGTCCGGCGCCGGGAAGCATAGTCAGCGGCCGGACGGAAGAAGACGCGGGAAAATCTTCCATTTCGGCCGCTTGCGATCGCCCTGTTACGCAGGACCGGATGAATTCACCGCGAAACGAGAGCCGAAACCGCGGTTTCCGCTGCGGCAAGCTCTTGCACTCATCCAGGCGTCGATACCCGTTTATACAAACAAATACAAAAAAGGCGGCTTACGAGCCGCCTTTTCAAGTTATCGCGCGGTTTGTCAGTCCATGCGGACGGTGACGAAACGCAGTTCGCCGGTCCGCCCGGCCAGCATCAACAGCGCATTGCGGCGGCCGTCCTGCCTCAGCGCCGCGATGCGCTCTTCGACGTCCTGCGGCGTCATGACGGCCTCCTGGGCGATCTCGACGATGACATCGCCTGGCATGATGCGCTTTTCGGCGGCGGCGGAGTCGGGGTCGACATCGGTAATCACCACGCCCTCGACCTCATCGGCGATGGCGAATTCCTGGCGGCCCTCGTCGGTCAGTTCCGCCAGCGTCATGCCAAGCACCGTGACGGTCTCGATCGTATCGGGCAGGTCCGTCGTTCCGTCGTCGCCGTCCGTATCGGCGCCGGCCTGCTGCTCGCTGTCCTCGAGCCGTCCGAGGGTCACCTTGACGGTCTGCTCCTCGCCCTTGCGGATGACGACGACGTCGACCGCCTTGCCGACCGGGCTTTCGGCGACGACGCGCGGCAGGTCGCGCATGTTGTCGACGTCCTTGCCGTCGAAGCGGATGATCACGTCGCCGGGTTCGATCGACCCGTCATCGACAGGGCCGCCGCGGATGACCCCGGCGACAAGCGCGCCCTTGGTCTCGGTCATGCCGAGGCTCTCGGCAATCTCGTCGGTGACCGGCTGGATCCGCACGCCGAGCCAGCCGCGGCGGGTTTCGCCGAACTCGCGCAGCTGGTCGATGACATTGACGGCAAGCTCGGTCGGCACGGCAAAGCCGATGCCGATCGATCCGCCCGACGGCGAGATGATCGCCGTGTTGATGCCGATGACCTTGCCGTTCATGTTGAACAGCGGGCCGCCGGAATTGCCGCGGTTGATGGCGGCGTCGGTCTGGATGAAATTGTCATAGGGGCCGGAATTGATGTCACGGCCGCGCGCCGAGATGATGCCGACGGTGACCGTGCCGCCGAGGCCGAACGGATTGCCGATCGCCATTACCCAGTCGCCGATCCGCATTTTGTCGGAATCTCCCCAGGGAACCTCGGTGAGCGGCTTGACCGGCTCGACCTTGAGCACGGCGAGATCGGTCTTGGAATCAGCGCCGACCAGTTCCGCCTTGAGCTTGGAGCCATCGGCGAAGTTGACCTCGATGTCGTCGGCGCCTTCAATGACATGATTGTTGGTGACGATGATGCCTTCCTCGGCGTCGATGACGAAACCGGAACCGAGCGACGAAACCTTGCGGTTGCGCGGGCCCTCACCCTGACGGTCCCTGAAGAACTCGTCGAAAAAATCCTGGAACGGCGAGCCGTCAGGCGCCTGCATGCGCGGCTGCGTCCGGCCGTCGCCGCCAACGTTTTGCGAGGTGGAGATATTGACCACCGCATCGAGCAGCCCCTCGGCAAGGTCGGCCACCGATGCAGGACCGTTATTGGACTGCGCATGGGCCGGCATCATGGCGGGCGAGGCCAGCAGCATGGCCGCAGCGAACGCCATCCGGACCGAGCGTAAGCGAATAGTTCTCATCAAGACCGTCTCCCTGAACGACATTCATTGTTCGGCATTGTGCACCAAATATGGCGCGTGTCCGGCACATCCAGTCCCGGCCCGCCAACAACGCCGGCGAGCGGCTTACAGATGCCGCGCCAGATAGACCAAGCCAACGCCGATCGCCAGTGCGGCAACGCCGAATACTCTCAGATACTCATCGCCCAGCTTGGGCAGTTCTTCCGCCATGCGGCGGATAAAGGAAGGGGCCAGCGCATAGGCCAGCCCCTCCACTACAAGCACAAGTCCGACCGCCAGAAAGAACATGCTCACCGGCGGTCACCCGTTCATCAGTTGGCCGGTGCGGCCGGAGCCGTCGCCGG
>JAHJUC010000116.1 GCA_018829385.1 Alphaproteobacteria bacterium | reverse complement strand
TTCACATCGACCTTGTAGAAGAAGCCGTAGAGGTTCTCGGTGCCGTCCTTGCCGGCATAGGTGCCGAGATCGACCCAGGACTGGCCGGCGGCATAGTTTTCCTTGACCCATTCGGCGGTGCCTTCGGGCAGCGGCGACAGGAAGCCGCGCCTGGCCATGTCGGCGGCAAGGCCTGGCTGCGGGAAGACGGCGATGTTGGGCGCGGAGCCGGCTTCGGCGTCGATCACGATCTGCTGCTCGAAGCTGTCGGAACCGACATATTTGACGTCAGCGCCGGTGGCCTCGGCGAAATAGGCGAGAACCGCCTCGACGTTCTCCTGATCCGGTCCGAGCCAGGGGCCGAAGACCGTGACTTCCTCGCCGTTGAGCTGCGTGGCCTTGAGCGCCTCGTAGCTTTCCCAGTTGAAATTGCCTTCGCCCGGGGCGAACTTCAGGTCCGCGGCATGCGCCGATCCCAGTGCCAGCGCGGCCGCTGCCGCGCTCATCAAAAACAGATTTCTCATCAAACTCTTCCTCCCGGCCGATGACTGGCCTTCTCACTGAAGCTGAACGGTTTCTCCGAGCCCGCGCCAAGTCAGTTTCAAAGCGCTTTGGCTTGATTTCAGAGGATTACGGGAGCCTGCCTGAGTCAAGCTCAAAGTTGTTCCCGCATTCAGATTCTCGCCGCAACCGCTCCGCATCGCGAAAAATCTGCCGCATTGCAGCATTGTTTCGCACTGCACGGTGCGTTTTTTCGCTTTTTTTGCATCCCAAGCTGCGATTAGATGCATGACTTGGAATTTGCGGCATTGTCTTCCCGTAGCCGCCGTTCCAAACCGCTTTGAAAGAACTGGATCCCCCCGCCGTGAACCTGAAGCAGCTGTCGCAGCTCCTCGAACTTTCGCAAACAACGATCTCGCGCGCGCTCAACGGCTATCCGGAAGTCAGCGAACAGACGCGGCTCAAGGTTGTCGAGGCGGCGCGCAAGCACGGCTACAATCCGAACTCCAACGCCCGCAAGCTGGCGACCGGCCGGGCGGGATCGATCGGCTACGTGCTGCCGGTGGGCAAGAATGTCGATCTCGACCCGCATTTCGTCGAGTTCCTCTCGGGCCTGGGCGAACACGCGCTGTCGCGGGAGGTCGACCTGTCGCTGACACCGGCGCCCTTCGAGCGGGAGACCGAGGCCTATCGCCGGATCGCCACCAGCCGGTCGGTCGACGGGGTCTACCTGTCCTCGATGCGCAATGACGAACAGCGCATCGCGCTGGTGCGGGGGCTCGGGCTGCCGTTCCTGGCGCATGGCCGCGCGCTGGCGCCGTCGGAGGGATATGCCTGCGTCGACATCGACAATGAAGGCGCGTTCTACGCGGCGACACAGCTCCTGCTGCAACTGGGACACCGGCGGCTGGCCTATATCAATGGCGACATCGACTTCACCTTTGCGGTGCACCGGCTCAACGGCGTGAGACGGGCGCTCAAGGACTTTGGCCTGCCGCCAGAGAGCCTGCAGCATCATTCCGCCGCGATGAACGAGGACAACGGCTACCGGCTGGCGATGACGCTGTTCCGCGACACCGATGCCTCCGAACGTCCGACGGCTGTGCTCAGCGCCTCGATGTTTTCGACGCTCGGCATCGTGCGGGCGCTCAACCAGCTCGGATTGCGCATGCCCGACGACGTCTCGATCATCACCCATGACGACGTGTTTCCGTTCCTCAAGCCCGAGAGCTTCTCGGTGCCGCTGACCACCACCCGCTCCTCGATCCGCGCTGCCGGCGCCCGCATCTGCGAACGCCTCGTCGACATCATCACGGGCGTGGAGACCGAGCCGGTACAGGAGATCTGGCCGGTGGAGCTGATCGTCCGCGGCACGACCGGGCCCGTTCCGGCGGAGCGGAAACGGATGCGCGGACGGACGACGGAGGCTGCGGAGTGAGGGGGCTTGGCTCGAATGGCGGGAAGCGAACGCCGCGATGCTGATTGCGGTCGTCTGTGGGACAGAATGCCTTGCTCAGGATGGGCGGTGCGTGGACACATCACTGGCAATGCAATCGGCGCCGGGCTTTATCCCGGGCAAACCAAGTTCAACTCGACCGTTGTCTTACCACCTGCAACTCGATCGGCTAGGTTTTTCCTTGCCTCGCCTGACCTATCACGGTTTGAAAGCCCATCCCTCAAGCTGGCAAGGCGATCAAGAACCGCCTCCCGGCGTGCGTCCAGGTCGGCTCTGAGCCGTTCGATATTCTCAAGCTTTTCCGTCAGTTTCCCGATTCCTCCTTCGCAGGGGCCGGATCCTTCGTCTGACAGGCAGGCGCTCATGGCGCGGATCTCACGGGTGGAGAATCCGATCGCAATAAAGTCGCGGATACGTGCCGCGCGGCGCAGATCGGATTCCCCATAATGACGGTAGCTGTTGAGGGTTCGGTCCACCCTCATCAGGCCTTCCTTTTCATAATGGCGCAACATGCGCTGCGTGATCCCGAGTCTCTCGGCGGCTTCCTTGGCCTGCATGTCATTTCCTTTCCAGCCAACCCTGACACATATGTAAATGCCTCAACCACACAACAAGTGGGCATCGGGCGGATGATCTGCATCCCCCAGCCCGGTTATCCCTCAAGACCGCAGCGACCAGCCGCCATCCACAGTCAGGACCTGGCCCGTCAGCCACGCGTTTTCGGAGCTTCCCAATCGCAGGATCCAAGGTACGATATCGGCAGGCACCCCGCGCCGCCCCAAAGGAACCTGAGCAGTTTCCTTTTGTTCGATCTGTTGGGCCATTTCATCTGGCAGCCCCATCATTCCGGTCAGGGCGCCGCTTTTAACCGGACCCGGCGCAATCGCGTTCACGCGAATACCGTCGCCGGCCAATTCGATCGCCCATGACCTGGTCAAATGCTCCAATGCGGCTTTGGTGGCTGCGTAATGCGCCAACATTGGTGCCGCGTTCTGCGAAACCGCCGTTCCGATATTCACGATTGCACCTCTGCTTTGGCTCAAGGCGGCATGGGCTGCCTTTACCAACAGAGAGGGCGCCACGATGTTCACCGCGGACATATTCGCGATGACGTCAGCATCATAGGCCCCGACGGGAAGCGGTTGACCGGCGCCCGAATTGTTGACGACGAGGTCAAGGCGTCCCCACCGGCCGATCGCCGCCTGAACGATTCGGGTGCCACTGTCGGCGTCAGCGCTGTCTACTTGCACCGTTTCAATCGCATCGCTTGCTGCCGCCACCTCGGCAAGTTTTGCGTCGCTGCGTCCGGTGATCAACACCTTCGCGCCCCGTTCGGCAAGCGTCATAGCCGTCGCCTTGCCGATGCCGGAACTGCCGCCGGTCACAACAGCGACCTTGTCTTGCCAGCTGGTACTCTGGGTCATTTGATGTTTTCTCCTGTCTGCGAAGTTTCATTTCCATGATGAGCAGACAGTTCTAGCGGTTTGACACTAGTGTCAGGGTCAAGCCGTTTTTTGGATCTGATGGGAATTCTTGCGGGGGGATAACCCAAGCCTCAGTCGGCCAATTTGCGCTCATGCCGATTGGACGGCACGGGGCTTCTTACCGCGAGCGCTCAAAGCAGTCGTTCACCGCGCCCTGCCCCCTCCGGCTGCATCGATTGCAGCCAAAGGTATCGGGAACGGCTGATCTCAATACCGGCCAACGCCCAGCACCATCCCCCGGCTCAAAACGCAGGCGGCTTCATTCCGTGGGCGCGCATGGCGGCGGTTACCGTGTTGGCCATCAGCATGGCGATGGTCATCGGGCCGACGCCGCCGGGGACCGGGGTGATGACGGACGCCACTTCGGCGCATTCGTCGAAGGCGACGTCACCGACGAGGCGGGTCTTGCCTTCGCCCCGCTCCGGCGCATCGATGCGGTTGATGCCGACATCGATGACGGTGGCGCCGGGCTTGACCCAGTCGGCCTTGACCATCTGCGGCCGGCCGACGGCGGCGACCAGGATATCGGCGTTGCGGCAGACGCCGGGCAGATCCTTCGTGCGCGAATGCGCCGTCGTCACGGTGGCGTTGGCGGCGAGCAACAGCGCCGACATCGGCTTGCCGAACAGGTTGGAACGGCCGATGACGACCGCGTTGAGGCCGGAGAGATCCGGGCCGTGGGTCTGGCGCACGAACAGCATGGCGCCGGCCGGGGTGCAGGAGATCAGCCCGCCCTCGAGATCGCCGGTCATCAGCTTGCCGGCATTGACGATATGCAGACCGTCGACATCCTTCTCGGGCCGGATCGACTGGATCACCGGGTCGGCGGCGAGATGATCCGGCAGCGGCAGCTGCACCAGGATGCCGTGGATCTCGGGATCTTCGTTGAGGCTTGCCACCAGCGCCTCGAGCTCGGTTTGCGTGGTTTCGGCCGGCAGCGTGTGCTGCACCGACTTGAAGCCGCACTGCTTGGCCATGCGGCTTTTCGAGGACACGTAGACATGGGAGGCCGGATCGTCGCCGACGATGATAACGGCCAGACCCGGGCGCGCACCGGTCTGGGCCTCCAGCGCATTGCTGGCCGCCGTCACCTGTTCCACCACGCCCGCCGCAACGGCCTTGCCGTCAATCACCTTAGCCATAATCCATCCTCTTCGATCTGCCGTCTCGCGGTCCTTATGGCCGCGCCGGAACAGGATCCCTCACGCAACCCTACGAAACCGAGTGCAACGGCTGATAGCCTCTTTGCGTCCTCTGGTGTCAAAATTCAAGCGGGGTGAGCCGGTCAGGCGCGGCGGCGGTGTGAACCGTAGCCATCGATCCGGGAGCGGAGTTCATCCATCTCGCGGCGGATGCGCTCGGCCGCCGCGTCGCTGCGGGGCGCGGGGACTGGTGCGGGGGCCGGCTCGACTGGCTGTTGCGGTTGTGCCTGGGTTTGGGCGTGGGTCTGGGGCTGGGCGACCGGCATTGCAGGCGCCTGCGGCGCGGGAGGCATGACCTGCTGCTGCCAGGCCTGCGCCGGCGCGAGCGGCTGCTGAACCGGATAGGGCGGCGGCGGCGGGTAGGCCGCCGGATATTGCTGATGCGGCATCTGCTGCTGCG
>JAHJUC010000747.1 GCA_018829385.1 Alphaproteobacteria bacterium | reverse complement strand
CACGCGCCCGCCGTCAGCCTGTTCAAGGACAAGCTCAAGCACAAGCCGAACGGTTACTTGTGGACAGCGGCGGATTCGACTGCCACGGATGTTCCCGGCGTCTTTGCCGCCGGCGATGTCACCGACGACATTTACCGTCAGGCTGTCACCGCGGCCGGAATGGGATGCATGGCGGCCTTGGAGGCCGAGCGCTATCTGGCAGGTCACGCCAGGCACGCCGAAGCCGCCGAATAGGCGCATCAGCGCCGGACAAGGGCCCGAACAACGGGCCAAGGGGGACGAGAGCGCGATGCCACTCGACTGGGACAAACTGCGCATTTTCCATGCCGCCGCCGAAGCCGGCTCCTTCACCCATGCCGCCGAGAAGCTGCATCTGTCGCAATCCGCGATTTCAAGGCAGGTTTCCGCGCTGGAAATGGACATCGGCGCCAAGCTGTTTCACCGCCACGCCCGCGGCCTGATCCTGTCCGAACAGGGCGAGATCCTCTACCAGACCGCGCACGAAGTGCTGATGAAGCTGGAATCGGTGCGCAACCAGCTGACCGAAACCCGTGAGCGGCCTTCGGGGAAGTTGCGCGTCACCACCACGGTCGGCTTCGGCCAGGGCTGGCTCACCGAGAAGGTGCAGGAATTCCAGACGCTCTATCCCGACGTCCAGGTGCAGCTGCTGCTCGACAACGAAGAACTCGACGTCAACATGCGCCAGGCCGATTGCGCCATCCGCCTGCGCCAGCCGCAGCAGCCCGACCTGATCCAGCGCCGCCTGTTCACGGTGCACATGCACATCTACGCCTCGCCCACCTATTTGGCGCGGCACGGCGAGCCCAAGACCATCGAGGATCTCGACAACCACCGAATCATCACCTTCGGCGAACCGGCTCCGGCCTATCTCACCGATGTGAACTGGCTTGAAACCGCCGGCAGGTCGCCGGAAAACCGGCGCCAGGCACAATTGCAGATCAACAATTTGCCGTCGATCCGGCGGGCCACGCTCAATGGCGCCGGCATTTCGCTGCTGCCCGATTACATGATCAACCGCGACCTGGCGCTGGTACAGCTCAATCTTCCCGCCGACATTCCATCGTTCGACACCTATTTCTGCTATGCGGAGGAAATGAAAAACGCGGCTAAACTCAAAGCCTTCCGTGATTTCCTGATCTCGAAGGCGCGCAACTGGAATTTCTGATCGGACACGCCCCGGCGCCGGACCGGAGCAGGCCGCCTTCACCTGATCAATGAATTTGCATATTTGTTTTTGCCTATTTTATGATCAATCCAGTCGCCATGCACTATCCGCATAGCTGACATGCACATCATTGCCTTGCGCATTGCATAAATAAGCACCATATCGACTACAGCTGATGCACCTTTGGCGGCCTACTCCTCCCAGTGCCGCCGCATGAGCTGTTCCCCTCTGGAGGTTTTTTGACCTTCATACCTATTGGGCCCGAGAGCAATCTCGCGGCCCATTTTTTTTGATCCGCGCCAGCCGGCACCGGATCCGGCTCCCGTTCGGGATCGGACCCGGCCCGTGCCCCCGTCAGGCTCATCCGGCCGAAAGCGCCAGGTTCCCGGCCGGTCCCGTGTTCGCCTGGCCATCCAGGCAACCCAGGCTGATCAGCGTCTCGCGCACGGCCTGGTCGATCGGTGTGCGCGGCTCAGCGCCCAGGAACGCCACCAGCCTGTCATTCCGCATATGCAACTCTCTCTGCCAGAGATAGCGCATTTCCAGGATCTCACGGAATACGGGAACGAAGGGCCGGGCCAGACGCAGCGCCCACCAGGGGAACCGCTTGAGCTGCAGCTCGGCCCGGCCGGTGACGCGGCGGATGGCGTTGGCCAGCTGCCGGCCGTCATGATCCCAGAACCCCTCCATGTGAAACCGGGCAAAGGACGGCAGTTCGTCCGCCCGGGCGACCAGCTGCACCATGGTCTCGGCGACATCGGGCAGGTAGGCCCATTGGTGGCCGACGCCGGGATCGGCGGGATTGGTGATCGCCTTGACCGGAGCGCCCGGCTTGACCACCGCCTGGGCAAACCAGCTGCCGCCCGCGCCGGGACCGAAGAAGTCCCCTGCCCGGACCAGGATGACCTGGGTCCCGCGCCGGGCCGCGGCCGCCAGCCGCTCCTCCAGTGCAACGCGGACCTTGCCCTTGACCGTTGACGGGTTCTGCGGGCTGTCCTCGGCAATCGACCCGAACGTCTCCGGCCCGAAATTGTAAACGTTTCCCGGCATCAGGATGCGGGCGCCGCTCGCTTCAGCCGCGGCGATGGTGTTGTCGATCATCGGCAGCACCAGCTTGCCCCAGTTGCGGTATCCGGGCGGATTGACGGCGTGCACGATCAGCTCGACGCCTGCGGCGGCCTTGATCACGTCGTCGCGGTTCATCGCATCGCCATCGACCCAGTCGTATTCCGGCGACTTGACCGCATTGGCGGCCGCATTCCGGTGCATCGCCCGCACGCTGTAGCCATTGGCCAGAAGCTTTTTCGCAACCGCGCCGCCAACCCCGCCGGTAGCCCCGAGGATCAGCGCCAACGGCTTGTCTCCGGCCAGTGCCACATGATGTTCGTTATCAGTCATCTTGCTCTCCATCAGTTTCGATGAGGCCAATATGGTCGAGAGCCTTACTAAACGGAATTGCGATAAATTCTGGGACTGCTATACATTTTCGTATGACTAGAGCTTTACTCGACTGGGATCACTACCGCACCTTTCTCGCCATCCTCGAGGAAGGATCGCAGTCGGGCGCCGCGCGTTCCCTCGGGCTCACCCAGCCCACCATCGCCCGGCATCTCGATGCGCTCGAAGCGGCGGCGGGCAAACCGCTGTTCCTGCGGTCGCATCAGGGCCTGCTGCCCACCGAAACGGCGCTGAGCATGCGCTCCTATGCCGAGACCATGGCCGCCAGCGCCGCGGCCCTGGCGCGGGCTGCCTCAGGGGACAGCGAAAGCCCCGAGGGCACGGTGCGCATCAGCGCCAGCGAGGTCATCGGGCTGGAAGTCCTGCCGCCGATCCTCAGCGAACTGCAGGAGCGTTATCCGGGGCTGGCGATCGAGCTCTCGCCCTCCGATGCGGTCGAGGATCTGCTCAAGCAACAGGCCGACATCGCCGTGCGCATGGTTGAGCCGACCCAGGGCGCCCTGGTCAGCCGCAGGATCGGCGGCATTCCGACCGGTGCGTTCGCCCATCGCCGCTATCTCGAGCGGCACGGCACCCCGGCGACCATCGAGGATCTGTCCGCGCACCGGCTGATCGGCTTCGACCGGCAGCTTCCCTATGTCCGCGAAGCGTTCAAGGCCTATCCGGTCTTTGCACAGCTGCGCTTCGATTTCAGGTCCGACAGCAATGTCGCCCAGCTGGCGATGATCCGGGCCGGCGGCGGCATCGGCATGTGCCAGGTTCCCCTCGCTGCCCGCGATCCGGACCTGGTGCGGTTGATGGCCGATCAGATCGAGCCGCACCTGATGACCTATCTGGTCATGCACGAGAACCTCAGGATGGTTCCGCGCTGCCGGGTTGTCTTCGATGCGCTGGCCGAAGCCCTCATCGCCTACCGCGGCTCGGCAACCAAGACAGCAGCCTGATCGAAATGCATATATATTTATGCTTTCCCGTCAGGGTGATCCACTGCCGCGCCGCCCCCGTATACATCGCAGGTTGACAGGTGGATGGAACTTTCTCCCGGCAGGACTGTTGTCTTGCGTCGTTCCACGCTCACGGGGTCTCACATGCGCATCACCATGATACTCAACCAGGACGGCGGCACCATCAGGGGGCTGGACGCCCAGGAATTCGCGGACATGGCCTGCGCCAGGCTGTCAAGGCGCGGCAGCGAATGCATCCCCCGCCTGGTCTCGGGCAAGGACCTGGTCAAGACCCTCAACCATGCCGCGGACGACAGCCAGACCGACATCATCGTCGCCGGCGGCGGCGACGGAACCATATCGGCCGCGGCCGGCGCCTGTTTCAGGTCAGGAAAGACTCTCGGCGTGATTCCACTGGGTACGATGAACATGTTTGCCCGCAGCCTCGGTCTCCCGCTCGATCCCGAGGAAGCCCTCGACGCGCTGGTGCAGGCCGACGAGCGGCCGCTCGACATCGCCACCGCCAATGGCCGCCCCTATGT
>JAHJUC010000746.1 GCA_018829385.1 Alphaproteobacteria bacterium | reverse complement strand
GGGGGTCGGCGAGGGGATCGGGATCGGGCTTTCCATCGTGGACAATATCATCCGGGACTTTGGCGGCACGATCACGGTGTCGAACCGGCCCGAGGGCGGCGCCTGCTTCACGATCGACTTGCAGGCCGCAGATGGCCCGGATGAGATGCCTGAGGGCAAATTGGTTCCAACTGGCGCCAGCGAAGCCGCGTGATGCTGGACAAGATGGCGGCTTCATGATTTCAGGCATTGCGAATATAAAGCCGGGAGGAGCCCGCCATTGGAAGACAGTTCCGCGCTGAAGCTGCAGGACAGGATTGTGCATCTGGTCGATGACGATGCCGACCTGCGGCATGCGCTCAAGCAATCGCTGGAGCTTGAGGGGCTGAGCGTGGTTTGCCACACGAGCGCGGAAGATGTCGGCGATCTGCCTCTGCGCAGTCTTTACGGCGTTGTCGTGTCCGATATCAGGATGCCCGGGATCGATGGGTTGACGCTCATGCGGCGTATCCTGGGCATCGACCCGACGATGCCTGTGGTGCTGATTACCGGCCATGGCGACGTGCAGATGGCGGTCGAAGCGATGCGTGCGGGCGCCTACGACTTCATCGAGAAGCCGTTTGCCGCAAACCGCCTGTTCTCGGTGGTCGAGCGGGCACTCGAAAAACGCCGTCTGGTGCTTGAAAACCGGTCTTTGCGCAATGCGCTCGAAGGCAGCGACGATCTTTCCTCGCGGCTTGTGGGCCGCAATCCGGCCATCCAGAGGATGCGGGCGCAGATCTCGGCCGTTGCCGATACCGATGCCGATGTGCTGATCACCGGTGAAACCGGAACCGGTAAGGAAGTGGTGGCCCGGGCGCTTCACGATTTCGGGCCTCGGCGCAAGGGCAATTTCGTCGCCATCAACTGTGCCGCGCTGCCGGCGGATATTTTCGAGTCAGAGTTGTTCGGTCACGAAGCGGGGGCGTTCACTGGGGCGCAGAAACTCAGGATCGGAAAGCTCGAGCATGCCAATGGCGGCACCGTCTTCCTGGACGAGATCGAATCGATGCCGATCGATCTGCAGGCCAAGCTGCTGCGCGCGATCGAGGAACGGTCGATCGAGCGGCTCGGGTCGAACCGGCAAGTGGCACTCGACGTGCGTTTCGTGGCGGCGACCAAGGCTGATCTGAACAACAACCCGGCTTTCCGGACGGACCTTTACTACCGGCTAAATGTGATCACGCTGGAAATCCCGGCTCTGCGGGCACGCCGGGATGATATTCCGCTGCTGTTCTTTCACCTGGCCCGCGAAGCCCGTGCCCGCTATCGCCGCGAGATTCCCGATATCACGCCACAGATCGAAGCAGGGTTGCTTGCCCACGACTGGCCCGGCAATGTGCGCGAATTGCGTAATGTCGCCGACCGGTTCGTGCTGGGCATGTGGGCGGGTTTCGGATCGGAGCCGGATAAAAGCCTCGAGATCGGGACCGGTAGTCTTTCGGAACGAATGGACGCCTTTGAACGAGCCGTTATCAGGGCGGAGATCAGCCGCAACGGTGGCGCCCTGAAGCCTACCTACGAAAGCCTCGGCGTTTCCCGCAAGGGATTGTACGAGAAAATGCGACGATTGGGCATTTCATCCGGCGATGGAGATGATGGGTCGTAAACTGCCCATCCGAGGGTTCGGGCGGGTATTTTGATGCCCCAGAACATGCCGGAAAGCGGCTAGTTTTCCGCGCTCTTCATGATTTCATGCGGATTCGAGGCCGAATCTTTGGGTCTTGAAGATGTTCGGCCAAGTTGGCACAGGGTTTGCTAATCTATACCGTTGAATGCGATGGACGGGAGGACATCGCCGGGGGGATGCCGGGTCAATGGTCCGGCCTTTCCGGTATTCTCCGGTCTCCGCTTCGCTTGACAAGTTCCGGGCATCTTGCCCCAGTGGAGGATATCTCATGAAAAAGCTTCTTCTCGGCGCCGTTTCCGCCGCCGCACTCCTTTTCACCGCAAATGCCGCTTCGGCCAATTGTGACGATGGCGAAATGGTCATCAAGTTCAGCCACGTGGTGGCCGCGACCGGTCACCCGAAGGGCGACGCCGCAACGCTGCTGGCAGAGCGCGTCAACTCGGAAATGAACGGCAAGGCCTGCATGGAAGTCTTCGCCAACTCGACGCTGTTCGACGATGACAAGGTTCTCGAAGCCCTGCTCCTGGGCGATGTCCAGCTCGCGGCACCTTCGCTGTCGAAGTTCGAGGCTTATACGCTCAAGTACCGGCTGTTCGACCTGCCGTTCCTGTTCGCCAGCCTCAAGGCCGTTGACAGCTTCATCCAGTCGGATTCGGGCAAAGGCCTGCTGACAGTGATGGAAGATGTCGGCTACACCGGCCTGGGTTACTGGTCCTCGGGCCTCAAGCAGTTCTCTGCGAACAAGCCGCTGCTCACTCCGGCCGATGCCAATGGTCTGAAGTTCCGCGTCCAGACCTCCGATGTCGCTGTGGCGATGATCGAAGCCATGGGCGGCTCGGCCCAGAAGCTCGCCTTCAAGGAAGTCTACGGCGCGCTGCAGACCGGCGTTGTCGACGGACAGGAAAACTCCTGGTCGAACATCTACACCCAGAAGTTCTTTGAAGTGCAGGATGGCGTGACGGAAACCAACCACCAGCTTCTGGCCTATCTGCTGGTCACTTCGACCGAATGGCTCAACAGCCTCGAGCCCGACGTGCGGGACCAGTTCGTCAAGATCGCAAACGAGGTGACGATCGAAGCCAATGCTGCTGTTGCTGCAACGGAAGCCAAGAACCGCCAGAACATCCTCGATGCGGGCGGCACGATCCGCGAACTTGACGCCGAGCAGCGCAAGGCCTGGGTCGACGCCATGAAGCCGGTCTGGACCAAGTTCGAAGGCGACATCGGCACCGATCTGATCGACGCTGCAGTGGCCTCAAACGACGCCAGCTAAGCATGCGAGGTGGATCCGGGGGGCAACTCCCGGATCCACCGAACTGACTGCCGGCGGCATCCGGCAACTTGGGGGGACGCCATGAATACATACTTGCCTTATCTCATCATGATCGTGGTGATTGCGCTGTTCTGGCTTGCGGAACGCCGCAATCCCGACTCGGTTACCCGGTTTGAGGAAAATGTCCTCGCGGTCATCCTGGCGCTGATCACCATTGTCTCGTTTACGCAGGTCGTCGCACGTTACGGCTTCAACAGCGGCTGGGGCGGCGCACTTGAGTTCACCCGGATCCTGTTTGCCTGGATGATCCTGTTCGGCATGAGTTACGGTCTGAAGCAGGGCATGCATCTGGGTGTCGATGCGCTGTTGCGGCTTTTCCCCAAGCCGGTTTTTCGTTTCTTCGCCATCTTCGGCGCGGTCTGCGCCTTTCTCTATGCAGCGATCCTGATCAACTCGACCTGGCTCGGGATCTTCGGCGCGGATACCAGCGGCGGAGCGATGGTCTACTGGTCGAAAATGTACCAGATCGGCATCGGCCTCGATGACCTGCGCTATCCGGAGTGGATGCAGGATACGTTCGGGGTCAAGGAGCGCGTGCAGCGCTGGATTGCCTATCTGATCCTCCCCATCGGACTGGGCCTGTTCGGTTTCCGTGCGCTGCAGGCCATGGTCGCGATCTGGCGCGGTGAGCGTGAACTGATCATTGCCGGACATGAGGCGGAAGACCTCGTTGCCGAAAACCGCAACGTGCTGAAGGACTGATCCGCCATGGAAACCGCAATCCTGTTTGTGCTCGTTCTCGGACTGTTGTTCGTTGGCGTACCGGTGGCCGTGTCGCTGGGGCTCTCGTCGATCATCCTGATCGCCTTTTTCTCGAATGACTCGATGTCCTCGGTGGC
>JAHJUC010000745.1 GCA_018829385.1 Alphaproteobacteria bacterium | reverse complement strand
TCTTTGACCACCGACTGGAAATTGGCGATGCTGCGGCGGAAATGCTCGGCGGAAAATTCCGCGCTCAGCATGTCGAACGTGTAGCACATGTGCAGCTTGTCGCCGCCATTGGTGTAGGCCGCGACCGTCTTCAGCGATCGCCGTCCGTCGCCGACTTCGCCAACGGTGGTGCGGCCTTCATACTGATCCAGCAGGGCACGCAGCCGCTGCAGGAAGACGATGTTTTCGGGCTGTGACTTGTCGTAGAGATGGTCCTGGAAGCCGTAGGGGTTGGTGTCGGGCGCATCCACTCCCATGAAGTTGCCGTCCTCCGTCGACAGCGACAACGGCGGATTGTCCCGCAGCAGCTTGTCGTGGACGTAAAAATTGACCGTATCCAGCCGGAAGCCGTCGACTCCGCGATCGAGCCAGAACTTGACCGTGTCCAGGATCGCGTTCTGCAGATCCGAATTGTGAAAGTTCAGGTCCGGTTGCGAGGCAAGGAAATTGTGCATGTAGTACTGGCGCCGTGTGCTGTCCCACTCCCACGCCGGCCCGCCGAAGATCGACAGCCAGTTGTTGGGCGCGGTGCCATCGGGCTTGGGATCGGCCCAGACATACCAGTCGGCCTTTGCATTGTCCCGGCTCGACCGGCTCTCCCTGAACCAGGGATGCTGATCGGAAGAATGCGAAATCACCTGGTCGATGATGATCCTGATCCCCTTGGCATGGGCCAGTTCCACCAGTTCATCGAAATCAGACAAGGTGCCGAACATCGGATCGACATCGCAATAATCAGACACGTCATAGCCGAAATCGGCCATCGGCGACTTGAAGAACGGCGACAGCCAGATCGCGTCTACCCCGAGGGACGCAATATGATCCAGCCGTTCGATGATGCCGCGGATGTCGCCGATGCCGTCGCCGGAAGTGTCCTGGTAAGATCGTGGATAGACCTGGTAGATGACGCAGCCGCGCCACCAGTCCGATGAAATTGTCTCGCTCACGGCTTGCTCCATTCAGGGATCGCGCCCGGTCGGACGGCCCCTCTTTCAATCGTTTTAATGGACTCGCGTAAGGCCCACAAGCGCAGCCGTGCCACACTTCATCGCAACCGCCCGTCGTCGTAAAAGCGCAACGGGACCACCGCGCTTCGCAGCCAGTACAGTCCCAAGCCGGATCCCTGCTAGAGTTGTTGCTTCAGCGTGGATGCGGCGGAGGGGGCCCGATGACAGAACACCGTTTCAGGAAGCTGTTTTCACCGATAGATCTGCGCGGCCATGCCTTGCGCAACCGCATCGTCTTCGGCGCCCATACCACCAACATGGCGGTCGAGGGCCTGCCGACCGAACGCCATGCCGCCTACTACGCCGAACGCGCCATGGGCGGGGCGGCGATGGTGGTGGTCGAGCCGATGCCAGTGCATGCCGCAGCCGTGCTCACCCGCGGCAATTTCCGCCACGGCGACGACGCCGTGATCCCGCATTTCCGCAAGGTCACCGATGCCATCAAGGGCCATGGCGCGGTCGCCATCCAGCAGCTCTACCATATCGGCAGTCACGGCGACCAGGACAACGCCTTCCATCCGGCCTGGTCGCCCTCGGGCATGCCGAGCTATCACGACAGCGACGGCTCGCACGCCATGACCGAGGCCGAGATCGAGGAGACCATCACCGGCTTCGTCGAGGCCGCCCGGCGCTGCCGTGACGCAGGCTTTGATGGCGTCGAGGTCTGGGCCGCCTATCACGGGCTGGTCGACCAGTTCTGGACGCCCTGGTCGAACAGCCGGGACGACAAATGGGGCGGAAGCCTCGAAAACCGCACCCGCTTCTCCCGCGAGATCATCTCCCGCATCCGCAAGGCCTGCGGCGACGGTTTCATCATCGGTCTCGCCGTCAATGACGAGCCCGATGTCCAGGTGGCCTTGCAGCGCGAGGCGATCAGCGAGATCATCGAGCGCCACGACCGGGAACAGATGATCGATTACGTCACCTGCGGTTCGGGCAGCTATTTCGATTTCTACAAGCTGATGCCGACCTTCCTCTATCCGGAAAAGCTCGGCGCCGATCTCGCCGCCACGCTCAAGGGCGTGGTCAGACACGCGCTGGTCACCGCCGAGAGCCATATCCGCACGCCCGACAATGCCGAAACCGTTCTGGGGCAAGGCCAGGCCGATCTGGTGTCGATCGTGCGCGGCCAGATCGCCGATCCGCACCTGGCCAGCAAGGCGCGCGATGGACGGGCCGAAGACATCCGCGGCTGCCTGTCCTGTAACCAGATGTGCTGGGGCCGCCGGTCACGCGACTACTGGATCTCCTGCGTCGTCAATCCCTCGACAGGCCGCGAGGCGGAATGGGGCGGTGACCGCTTCACCGCTGCCCCGAAGCGCAAATCCGTGCTGGTGGTGGGCGGCGGTCCGGCCGGGCTTGAGGCCGCCCGCGCCAGCGCCGAACGCGGCCATCGCGTGGTGCTCGCCGAAGCAACGGCCCACCTGGGCGGCGCGTTCAGGCTTGCCGGGCTGCAGCCGCGCCGCGCCCAGATCACCGATCTGATCGACTGGTACGAACGGCAATTGATGAAGCTGCAGGTTGAAGTGCGGCTCAATGCCTATCTGGACGCAGACGACGTGGTCGCGGAAGCCGCCGACGAGATCATCCTGGCCACCGGGTCGCTGCCGCCCGAAACCGGTTTCCAGAAAGCCATGCCGCATCTGGCGGCGCTGCCCGGGATCGAGAACGGCGGCGTTTACTCCACCGAGGAGATCATGGCGCGGCAGGCGCGGCCCGGAAGGCGGGTCATCGTGCTCGACGAGGGCGGCAACTGGAAGGGCTGCGGCACCGCCTGGAAGCTTGCGGAGGACGGACACGACGTCACCGTCATCACGCCCGACCCTATGGTCGGCAAGGAATTGCAGCGCACCGCTGCCGATTTCCCGCTGCGCCGGACGCTTGCCGGTCTGGGGGTCAGGTTCATCGTCGAAAGCGCCATAACCAGCTGGTCCGGAACCTCGGCCAAGGTGCAGTCATTCCTCGATGGCAGCGAAACCGAAATCGAGGCGGACGCGCTTGTGTTCGCCACCGCAAACACCGCCGAGACCAGCCTCGCCATGGCCTTGCGGGACCGTGGCGTCAGCTTCAGGGAAATTGGCGACGGAGCCGCTCCACGACAAGCCGCCTATGCAATTTACGATGGCCGCAAGGCCG
>JAHJUC010000744.1 GCA_018829385.1 Alphaproteobacteria bacterium | reverse complement strand
TTCCCCTGGGGCTTTCGAAAGCCCGTAACCGAACAGGGTAAATAACACTCATGGCGATGACCACTGAAGCGACTTCGACCTCTGCCACCGCGCTCGATATCGGCAAGCAGAAACATGCCAGGATCGTCGGGGCGGTGTTGATTGCCCTTGCTGTGCTGGTGGGGCTGGTGTTCGGGGCGGGCAGCGACGGCACCGCGGTGTTCCGGCTGTCGCGGCCAACCGATGCGCTCGTGCTGCCGGATCTGAGCGTGCCGGCGATGCAGTTCAACTACATCATTGCCGGTCTGCTGGCATTCCTCGGCGTCCGCCAGTTCCTGCGCGGCGGCGTCAGGTGGTCGTCGCTGTCGCTCGGCATCGGCCTGGCGCTGGTGGTGGTGACGTTCCTGGTCTGGGCGACGGCCGGCAAGGCATTCTCGCTCACGGGCATGCTGCAGGCGACAATGGTGCGGGCGGTGCCGATCGCGCTCGGCGGACTGGCCGGCGTGCTGTGCGAGCGGGTCGCCGTCGTCAATATCGCGATCGAGGGCATGCTGCTGGCCGGCGCTTTCACAGGCGCGCTGCTGGGATCGGTCTTTGGCGGGATCACCGGACTGGCGGCTGCGGTCGTGGTCGGCGGATTGTTCGGCTTCATGCTTGCGGCGCTGGTGGTGACCTACCGGATGGACCAGATCATTGCAGGGGTGGTGATCAACCTGTTCGTGCTCGGCTTGACGTCCTATGTCAGCAGCCAGGTGTTTCAGGAATACCGGTCGCTCAACAATGCGCCGGTGTTCCGGGCGATCAAGATTCCGCTGCTCGGCGACATCCCGGTGATCGGGCCGATGCTGTTTTACCAGAACATCTTCGTCTATGGCGCGCTGATCATGGTGGCGGTGGCGACCTACTACCTGTTCTACACCCGCAGCGGACTGAGAGCGCGGGCGGTGGGCGAGCATCCGCGGGCCGCAGACACGCTTGGCATCGATGTCTACCGGACCCGCTTCATCCATGTGACGCTCGGCGGCATGGTGGCGGGCTTCGGCGGGGCCTGGTTCACGCTCGGTTCGGTCGGCCGGTTCGACGAGAACATGACCGGCGGGCGCGGCTATATCGGGCTTGCGGCGATGATCTTCGGCCGCTGGCACCCGGTGGGGGCGCTGATGGCGGCGCTGGTGTTCGGATTTGCCGATTCCATGCAGCAGAAACTGGCGCTGCTGCAGACGCCGATCCCGTCGGAATTTCTCGCCATGGCGCCCTATATCGCGACGATCATCGTCGTGGCCGGCTTTATCGGACGGGCGAGGGCACCGGCGGCGGATGGCCAGCCCTACATCAAGGAATAGTTGAACTGCTGGGCAACGGCCTCGCAGGTCATTCGAGTAGGCTGATCGCGGTCAGCCAATGGCGGCGAGGAGCCGGTCGCGGTGGGCGAGCACCGCGGCAGTGGCGGCCTTGGTGTCGAGCGCGTGCATGGCGACGACGCCGATGCAGGCTTCGGCGCTGAGGCCGGCGCGTCCGGCGCGCGCGAGCGGCGCCGCCACGCCGATGGCGCCTTCCTGCAATTGCCCGCGGGTGAGGGCGAAGCCGTCGCGCCGCGCGATCTGTAGTGCTTCCGGGTCTTCGCGCCGTTGGGGGCGTTGCATGGCAATCGCCAGTCCCGCCGCGCCCCTGGTGACCGGATGCCTGCTGCCCACCCGGTAGGAGACCTTCAAAAGCGGTGCCTCCGGTTCGGCGACCTCGATGGCGACGCATTCGTCGCCCTGGGCGATGCAGAGGAAGGCGGTGCCGCCGCTTGCCTCGGCGAGAGACCTCAGGACCGGCTGCGCCGCGGCGCGCAGTTGCGGCTGGTAGCGTTCGCTCAGTGCGACGACACCACCGCCGATGCCGATGCGGCCCTCGGGGTCGCGGACGACCAGCAGATGTTCTTCGAGCGTTGAAACCAGCCGGTAGGCGATCGCCCGGTGGACGCCAAGCGCCTGGGCGATCTCCGCAATCGACAGGCCCGAGGGCGAACGGGAGACGATTTCCAGGACTTGGAGCCCGCGGGACAGGGTTTGCAACGTGCTCATTCGATCTCCTGGCTTCGGGCTTGTTGACTACGGCTTTGTTGACCATGGGGCAATTGGTGCGTTACAAATATAGAACATAATGTGCGCTATTAGTAAATGGAGCAAGACATGACAAATCTGCAGGCGGGAACAGGTGGCAATTCGCCGATATCGTCGGGCTGTCCGGTCCAAACCGCACCAGGCGGATGCCCGGTCTCGGCGCAGGCGCAAGCCTTCGACCCGTTTGCGGCCGAGTACCTGGCGAACCCGGCCGAGGCGCTGAAATGGTCACGCGAGCAGGAGCCGGTGTTCTTCAGCCCGCAGCTCGGCTACTGGGTGGTCAGCCGTTACGAGGACGTCAAGGCGGTGTTCCGCGACAACGTCACCTTCTCCCCCTCGATCGCGCTTGAACGGGTGGTGCCGCCGAGCCAGGAGGCGATGGAGACGCTCAAGCGCTACGATTACCAGATGAACCGGACGCTGGTGAACGAGGACGAGCCGGCGCACATGGAGCGGCGACGGGCGCTGATGGAGCATTTCCTGCCCGGAAACCTCGCCGCCAAGGAAGACATGATCCGGCAGCTGACGCGCGAGAAGGTCGACGCCTTCGTCGATGCCGGACGGGTCGACCTGGTCGAGGCGATGCTTTGGGAGATCCCGCTCACCGTGGCGCTGCATTTTCTCGGCGTGCCGAAAGAGGATATGGATGCGCTGAAGGAATTCTCGGTCGCGCATACGGTCAACACCTGGGGCAAGCCGTCGCCGGAACAGCAGTTGAAGGTGGCCGATGCTGTCGGCCGGTTCTGGCAATATGCCGGAAAAGTGCTCGAGAAGATGCGCAGGGAGCCGGACGGCACCGGCTGGATGCATCATGCCATCCGCATGAACGGCGAAATCCCGGAGGTGGTCACCGATTCCTACCTGCATTCGATGATGATGGCGATCATCGTCGCGGGGCATGAGACGACCTCGCTGGCGAGCGCCAACGCGCTGAAGCTCCTGCTGTCGGACCGGCTGGTCTGGGAGCGGATCTGCAAGGATCCGGAGCTGATCCCGAATGCGATCGAGGAATGCCTGCGGCTCGAAGGCTCGGTGGTTGCCTGGCGCCGGAGGGCTACGCGCGACACCGAGATTGCGGGCGTGGCGATCCCGGCGGAGGCCAAGCTCTTGATCGTCAGCGCCTCGGCCAACCATGATTCCCGGCATTTCGAGAATGGCGATTTCCTGGACATCTACCGCGACAGCGCGGCCGAGCATCTGACCTTCGGCTATGGCAGCCACCAGTGCATGGGCAAGAACTTCGCCCGGCTGGAGATGCGGATCTTCATCGAGGAGCTGTCGCGGCGTCTGCCGCATATGCGTCTGGCGGAGGATCAGCAGTTCACCTATCTGCCCAACCTCGCCTTCCGCGGGCCGCAACAACTCTTTGTCGAGTGGGATCCGGCGCTCAATCCGGAACGGTCCGATCCGACGCTGATCGACCGTCGGATCTCGTTTCCCATCGGAGCGCCGTCGAGCAAGGAGATTGCCCGAACGGTTCGCGTCGCCGACATCACGGTGGCGGCGGAGGGGATCAAGATCCTGCATCTGGAGGATCCGGACGGGCTTGCCCTGCCGGCCTGGAGTCCGGGCGCGCATGTCGATCTGGTCGCGGGTGACTTCTCGCGTAAGTACTCGCTGTGCGGCGATCCGTCCGATCCCGGTTACACGATCGCCGTGCTGCGGGAAGAGGAAGGGCGCGGCGGTTCGCGCTTCATCCATGACAAGGTGACAAAGGGCATGATGTTGCGGCTGCGCGGGCCGAAGAACTATTTCCGGCTCGAGGAGGAGGCGGACCGTCACGTGCTGATCGCCGGCGGCATCGGCATCACCCCGATTATCGCCATGGCGGACCGGCTCAAGCAGCTCGGGCGGGACTACACGGTGCATTATTGCGGCCGGTCGCGCAGTTCGATGGCCTTTGCCGACCGGCTGCTCGCGGATCATGGCGCGCAGACTTTGCTGCATGTCTCGGACGAGGGAAGCCGGGCCGATCTTGCTGCGATCGTCGCCGGTTGCGCCGGGGAGGGAGCCCGTATCCATGCCTGCGGCC
>JAHJUC010000743.1 GCA_018829385.1 Alphaproteobacteria bacterium | reverse complement strand
ATAGGCCTTGAAGCTTTCGAGCAGCGCCTTCCTGTCGACTTCCGCCCCCTCATCAGCAGTTTCGAGATCGCCGAGAAAGGGAGAAATGCGGCAAACACGGTAGGGCTTGCGGCCCCGGTCCACCTCGCCGCCCACCCTGAACCGGCAGACACCGCCCAGCGTGATGACATAGCGCCCGTCCCCGGTCTCCGCGAACGAGGTAATCCGCCCCAGGCAGCCTACCCGGCAAAGGTCTTCCACCGGCCCCTTGCAGGACTGGGCCTCCGCCAGCGCCGGCTGGATCACGCCGATCAGCCTGTGCGAACTCAGGGCGTCGTCAAACATCGACAGATAGCGCGGCTCGAAGATGTTGAGCGGCAACTGCGCACCCGGCAGCAACAGCGCGCCGGACAGCGGAAACACCGGAACCTGTTCCGGAATGTCCGCTTCGACCCGATAGGATTTGTTCCCGACCTGCATGCCATTAAGCCTCAATGTTCATTACACACGGCAATGTGGGGCAAACCAGCAAATTCTCAAGGGTCCGGCAACAAAACAGGCGTTCAGGAAAACAGCAGCGAAGAAAGCTGCCGCCGCGCCGAAAGCGTTGCGGGATCCATGGGCCCCCAGGCCTCGAAGAATTCGAGCAGCGTCTTGCGCGCAGCCTCGTCCTCCCATTTCCGGTCCTTGCGCATGATCGTGAACAGCTCGTCGGCAGCCGCTTCCCGGTAGCCCTGCGCATTGAGGATCTTGGCAAATTTCAGCCGTGCCTCGTGATCGGCCGGATTGGAGGCCAGCCGGGCTTCCAGCTCCACCGGATCGCCGAGCTCGGCGACTTCCCGCGCCATTTCCAGCCGCTTGAACACAGCGGCGACTTCCGGATCCTTGCGTTCCTCCATGGGAATGGCGTTCAGCAGTTTTTCCGCGCGATCGAATTCGCCTGCCGCCAGCATGCAACCGGCCATTCCGGCGATGGCGCCGACATGACCCTGGTCCATCTGCAGGATGGCGCCAAAGCCGCGTGCCGCGGTTTCCACATCGCCCGCGGTGAAGGCCTCGCGCGACTGCGCCAGGATCTGGTCGATCTGTTCTTCAGTAGAGGACTTGGCCGGAGGGCCGGCAACCTTGTCGATGAACTCGCGGATCTGGCTTTCCGGCAGCGCGCCCATGAAGCCGTCCACCGGCTTGCCGCCGGAAAAGGCGACCACGGCGGGGATCGACTGGATTCCCATCTGTCCCGGGATCGCCGGGTGGTCATCGATGTTGAGCTTGACCAGCTTGACCCGGCCATTCGCCTCCCGCACCACCTTCTCGATGACCGGGGTAAGCTGCTTGCAGGGCCCGCACCAGGGCGCCCAGAAATCCACCAGCACCGTGACATTCCGCGACGCCTGGATCACGTCGGCGGTAAAGCCCGCAGTCGTCGTATCGGATATCAGGTCGCCCGCGGCAGCACCCGGTCCGGCATTGGCGGCGGTCATCGGCTTGTCGCCGAAGGTCACCGTGCCGCTCATCTGACCGCCCGGGGCCGGTGCATATGGATTGTCATAGTCGCTCATGGGTCAATTCCCGTACTTCTCAAGGATATGTGTGCTTAAGGTCGTTGTTCAGGCCGAAACTTTCAAGATCCTGGGCTCATGGCCGGTATGGCTCAGGAACCGCATCAGATCGTCGCGTCCGATCGAAGTGGTCGCATCATTGCTCAACGGGTGGGCGTTGATAATGTCGTGGTCCATGAGCGGCGCGTCAATGATGATTGTCACATCGTGCGCCGGATCGTTGATCGCCGAGAAGATCGTCACCGAGCCCGGCGTCACCCCGAGCTTTTCCATCAGCGCCTCGGGCTTGCCGAACGACACCCGACCGCTGGCGCCGATCAGCGTGTGGATCGTCTTGAGATCGACTTCGGCGTTTTCCTCGAGCGTGACCAGGAAACAGGCGCCCTTCTTGTCCTTGAGGAACAGGTTCTTCGTGTGTCCTCCGGGTATCTCGTCACGCAGCGACTGCGATTCGGCCACCGTGAACACCGGGGCATGATCAACGGTCGGATGCGCGATTTCGAGCGCATCGAGGCAATCGAACAGGTCTTGGCGGGTCTTGGGCATGGAAGGAACCTTGCTTGAACGAAAACGGTCTTGTCGGCCGGGATGGAACGCCGGCCTGTGTCTGCCCGGATGTCGCCAGCCTGATTTGCCCCTTGATAGGCAAACCGGCAAATCAGTGCAATGCCTGCCCCTTTCAAGGCGAAATCGCCCTGGCCCTGTCGGCAGGTAACCGCGACGGAAGCCGCGCGGAACAGGGCGGGTTGCGATATAGTGCAATTGACTGAAAATTCCCTGTTGCAATTGAAAGCAGGTTGCGCCATATAGCGCCGGTCCGGGCCGGAACCGCCTGGACAGCCGGTCCGAGTTACCCACGGACATGGTGATGAGCGGGCGTAGCTCAGGGGTAGAGCACAACCTTGCCAAGGTTGGGGTCGGGCGTTCGAATCGCCTCGCCCGCTCCAGTTTCT
>JAHJUC010000742.1 GCA_018829385.1 Alphaproteobacteria bacterium | reverse complement strand
GTGTCACACTCATGCCGCTCCCGCCACCGGATGTGCCGGAAACGTGCCGGTCCAGGCGGGGGGAAGGCCTCCGGGTGACTGTCGTAACGTGCGGCGGGACGAAGGAGGAGGCAGGTGCACCGGCGGGTTCCGCTGGCAGCTTCAACGCTCAGGAAGGGCGGAGGGCCAAGCCAGCCACCGGAGAAATCCTTGCCCCCTGTGCCGGCCTGCGCCGGCCGGCAGCCAGGGCGGGGATGGAAACGGGCCTGTGGCGGGCCGTCTTGCGGATGCGGGACGGGCGTGGCGTTCATACGCCGTCGCCCCGGCGCTCCCGGATCGTCAACGCGAGACCAAGCCCGTGCCGGATGAAGCCGGATGCCGTTTTGAACCGCCCGTGTCCGGGCAGCGAGAAACGCAAGCGACTGCCTGTCGGATGTGGACACCATCCGGCGAAGATCGGGCCGCGCGCGGTTTGCGCCACCCCCGCATGTCTCCCGCGAAAGCGGAGCATGCACACCATACCCACTTTCCGAACGGCACAGCCTGCGCGCGGCCCTCCGGATTTCCGTTTCATCCTCCCGGTGGCGATGCCATGCGGGCGTTTCGGCGCGCCCGGCTCCGGGGAACCGAACCACCAGCCCCGGCGTTGACGCAGGCGTGGAAGACCGCGCCGCAGCAGGCCGCGCGCCACCCTCCGCCCTTGCCTAGGCCCGCCCGGCCGTGGCACCTGTGGGCAACCGCATTCATTCCCGGAGAACATCATGAGCCGAGACGAGACAACCGCCCTGATCCGCCGCTATCTTGAGGCGTTCAACGCCAAGAGTTCCGAAGCCATGCTTGACTGCCTGAGCGAAGACGTCGCGCACGACATCAACCAGGGCGGACGCGAGATCGGCAAGGAGAAGTTCCGCTGGTTCAACGCCAGGATGAGCCGGCACTATGACGAGCATCTCGGCGACATCGTCGTCATGGTCGACGAGACCGGCACCCATGCGGCGGCGGAGTTCACCGTGCGCGGCACCTATCTTGCCACCGACGAGGGCCTGCCCGAAGCCAATGGCCAGCGCTACACGCTGCCGGCCGGCATCTTCTTCGAGATCGATGACGGTCTGATCAGCCGGGTGACGATGAGCTACAACCTGACCGACTGGATCGATCAGGTCAAAGCCGGTTGAGGCAGGGACGGTGGCGTCGAAATCGGGCCTGAGTTTCTCGGTTCTCGCGGCGGCCGAGGTCAGCGAGGCGCTCGAGGATCTGGCTAGGCTCAGGATCGCGGTGTTTGCCGACTGGCCCTATCTCTATGACGGCGATGCCGCCTACGAGAAACGCTACCTGAAGCAGTTTGCCGCCTCGCCGGGCGCGGTGGTGGTCGCGGCGCGCGATGCCGGCGGCCGGATGGTGGGGGCGGCGACGGCCGCGCCGCTGGCCGACCACGCCAAGGAGTTCGCCGAGCCCTTCGCCCGCATCGGGCTTGATCCGGCGGGCTTTTTCTACATGGCGGAATCGGTGCTGCTGCCCGACTACCGCGGCCAGGGCGCCGGCCGGCAGTTCTTCGCCATGCGCGAGGCGGCGGGGCGGGCGCAGGGCTACGAGCACGCCGTCTTCGCCTCGGTGCTCAGGCCCGACGACCATCCCCTGCGCCCCGCCGATTACGTTCCGCTGCACGGCTTCTGGCGCAGTCTCGGCTATGAGCCCTATCCCGGCCTGCTGGCGGCGTTTTCCTGGCGCGACATCGGCGAGACGGCCGAAACCGTCAAGGAGCTGCAGGTCTGGGGCCGCGAACTCTGAGGCTAGATTGCACTCTCTCGACAAGCCGGCGCCGCGAATTCTGTTGCGGAATCGGGTTGCGGCTGATTACCTCTCAGCAGCCCAATCCGGAGGATTTTTCATGATGTCGATCAAGCGCACTGCCCTCGCGATGGTGATGCTGCTTTCGGTGCCGGCGGCGGCAACGGCCAATGATTCCATGGCCGAACTGAAAACCGGCGGTCTGGTCTTCGTGCAGACCGACGCGATCACCATGGCGGATGAAAAGCTCTATATTTCGCCCCGGCAGGTGCGGGTGGAGTACCGGTTTCACAACAACACCGACAAGGACGTCGAGGCGCTGGTGGCCTTTCCGCTGCCCGACATTGAAAGCGGGTTCGACCAGCCCATCGCCCTTGATCCCGATGCAGGGGACAATTTCCTCGGCTTCGAGGTGAGCCAGGATGGCAAACCGGTTGATGCAGAGCTGCAGCAGCAGGCAACCATCAGCAATGTCGATCTG
>JAHJUC010000741.1 GCA_018829385.1 Alphaproteobacteria bacterium | reverse complement strand
CTAAATAAACCAGGACGGTTTCCATCCGACAGATCACCCGCCCCGGATGTGGACCGATGCTCGGCCAGGGCTGCGGCAGCCGCGAACCCGGCGGTCGCCGAGGCCTGGCGCAATCACGGGTTCGGCGGCCAGAGCAATTCCAGCGAAAGTGGGGACCGGTTTCGCGTCCGGAATTGCGTAAAAACAACAAGATAGAGCATTTACGGTGACTCCGTTTTGACCGGAAATGCTCTAGGCCGGACACTGTCCGGAGCGGCTCGCCGCCCGTTGGCGGCAGGAAGCGGCATTGATGGCCGTCAACGACAGCCGCGCTCCGTCTGTCAGGCTGGCGCCATGTCGAATGCGCGGGAGCCGGGCAGGATCATGACCGAGTACAAGATCATCGAGGTTTCGGAAAAACCCTATCTCTATGTCGATCGCCAATGCCCGATGCAGCCGTCCGTGATCAGCCGGACCATGGGCGAGGCCTTCAAGGATGTGATGGGCTTTGTCGAGAGCCAGGGCATCACGCCCGACGGGCCGCTGCTGTCGGTCTATTACAGCTACGACCCGGACACGGTTGCCTTCCGCGCCGGGGTCTTCGTCACCGCCGAGGATGCCAGGACCGCGCAAGGCGACATCAAGGCCGGAACGACGCCTGCCGGCCGCGTGCTCAGCTTCACCCACACCGGCCCCTATTCGACGTTGAGCGAGAGCTACTCCGCCATGATGGGCTGGCTGACCACGCAAGGCCTGAAATTCGGGGCCCCGACATGGGAGGTCTATGTCGACGATCCCGACAGCACGCCGGAAGCCGAGTTGCGCACCGACATCTTCGTCAGCCTCGCCTGAGGGCGACGCTGCGGCTGCAGCCAATCCGGGAGGCCAATGCCATGCCGAAATTTCTCGTCGTCTATTACTCCCGCACCGGCCACACTGCCCAGGTCGCCCGCGCCCTTGCCGACAGGCTCGGCGCCGACCTGGAGCCGATCCGCGAAGCCCGCAGCCGCAAGGGTATCTGGCAATATTTCCGCTCCGCGCGCGAGGCGCTGGCCGGCAAACGGGCGGAGATCGAGCCGGCCCGGCACGACCCGGCGGCATACGATATCGTGCTGCTCGGCTCACCGGTCTGGGCCTCGCATCCATCGACGCCGGTCAGCGCCTATCTGGCCGCCAACCGCGAGAAGCTCAAGGCCGTCGCCTTCTTCGTCACGCTCGGCGGCTCCGGCGCGGAAAAAACGATGGCGCGGATGGAGGAGGCTGCCGGCAAACAGGCACTGGCGAAGTTCTCGGCCACCGAGCGGGAATTGAAGTCCGGCAAATGGAAACGCGGTCTGCAGCGCTTCATCGACGCCATCGAAGAGGCCGCAACCGCCTGAGCCGCGGGCAAGGCCCGTTGTTTGCCTTAATAAGCAAAAAGTAATACAATAAACGTGCTTGATTTCGGCGCCCCACGATCCGCGCGACGCGGAACAGGGTGTGCGCGCGGAAAACCAGGGGGGCAATCATGAAGATATCCAACCTTGCAGCGGTCTTTTCCTTATCTGTACTCGGTTTTGCTGTTCCGGGCCACGTGATGGCCGAACCTGTTGACTATGTACGCGTCTGCGATGCCTATGGCTCCGGCTTTTTCTATATTCCCGGAACCGAGACCTGCCTGAGAATCAGCGGCTATGTCGACTACCAGTATTCCCAGCTGCAAAACACGCACAGCCTCGGCGGCGGCACCGTGGTCCGCGGCGCCGGCGGGCCGGCAAACGAGACATTCGGCGGAATGTTCGGCAACTGGATCCAGCGCAACGGCGTGCGCTTCGGAATTCGGACATCGGGTGACTATGGCGGCGCGGCTATCGGGCCGTTTCCCCTGGTCGGCGCCTATCTCGAATATGAAGGCGCCAAGGGCGACGAGGGCTACCGGGGCAACCCGGCCATCGGCACGGACGGCGTCACCCGCACCGGCTTCACCTTCCTCGAGCCGCACTCGATGTACGGCACCGGCGTGATCGCCACCACCAACGGCTTCGGCCTCGACAGCAGCGGCCAGCTCGACAACGCATGGCACCGCGCCAATCTGGGATTGAAGTTTTCGCTGCCGGGTTTTGAAGACGATTATGACGACCGTGACAATTACGATGAAAGCGGCCGCCGCAAGGCCGATGACGACGAGGCGATCAGGATCCGCGGCCGCATCGGCCTGTTCTACGACTACCTGAAAACCGACGCGTCCGGCACCTCGAACCTGACCTTCAACGGCGCGCCGTTCGCCGGCTACTACCAGAACTACGATCTCTCGGCCCGCGACCAGTATTTCGGCGTCCGCGTCGGAACCCACATCAGCCTGCCGCCCTGCATGGACGGCAGGTGGAAAACGTCATTCGGCGCCGACCTCTATCTTGGCTATCACAACGGCGACGGCAGCTACTCGCAGCAGACCGGCGCTGGCGTCGGCCAGCAGGTCAACCAGATGCGGACCTATTCCAATGACGGGTTCACCGTCGGCGCCGGCGTGTCCGCCTCCACCTCCTACGAATTCGCGCCGGGCTGGCGGCTCGGCAGCAAGCTGGAGTGGTCGTATCTGCCGAAGGTGACGAGTTTCAGCGCGCCGCAAAACCCGAGCGAACAGGCCACTGCCGGTTTCTCGTCGAAATCGGCCACCCGGGTCATCGCCTCCTTCGGCATCAGGAGGAACTTCTGAACACGCCGGCAGCGCGGCGCGTCAAGGCGCGGCAAGGCCCGGCGCGGCAAGGCGCCTGAACCGCGACACCCCGGCATATCCGTCGGGATGTCCCTGTCGGGCAACGGCCCGGGCCGGCCTATTTCGCCGGCAGCGCCATCAGCGCCAGTTTCAGCCCGGCGATCAGGAACGGCGTGGCGTGCATCAGCAGATCGAAAATGTCGATCGGCTTTGAAAGCGTGCCGGACGCCAGCATCTTCAGCTTCTCCCAGATATGCGGCTCGGGAAAGAACGGCGCCAGACCGAGCGTCAGGCACAGGATGATGATGATCGGCCAGGAAAACTGGTTGAGGATCTGGGCAAGCAATTCCATCGGGACAGGCTCCGGCATGAGACGGTCGCGCGCGGGACGCGGGCGGCTTTCACCCGCATGTCATGCGGATGGGCGGGGATTTCCAGAGGGATACATGCAATTGCGCGAATATGTCGCGGTGGGGTGGGGAGCTGGCGGTCAAGCCGCCGTTCTGCGCAGGCGGCCCTGCTCCGCCATTTCCCGATGCAGATTGATCGCGTCGACATCGAAACCGTTGGGCCACGTCAGAACGCCGTTTGAGAGAAACACGCGGTTGAGGAACGCCTCATCGGCAAGCGGCCTGAGCATCTCCCCGGTCGCCTCGCAAAGCCAGGAGAAATCCGCCTCGCCTTCCTCGCCGTTCGAAAACCGGACGAAAGCGGTATGATCGGCCAAGGGCTTCACCTCGACAACCTTCACGATCTCAATCATTTTCGACGTCGGCACCGGGTACCTGATTGAACGCCATGTGAAGTCTGCCGCGCTCCCAGTTCTCCAGCAAGTCAGTCCTGCGCAGCAAGACTACACGTAAAAGCTGAGCCAGCCGCAACAAAAGGGTGAAGAAGCGGCACTTTGGAAGGCCCACTCACCGCCATGCCGGGCTTGACCCGGCATCCAGCCGCGAGCGTCCGCGAGCCCAAGATTCTTTCACGACGCGGACGCGTCGTGGCTGGATTCCGGCTCGGGGGCCGGAATGACGGGATGGGTGGGCATTTCGCTCGATGTTGAAGCCTGAGCAACAAAAAACCCGGCGCAATTGCCGGGTTTTGAAATCTGGGGCTTCCCCCTCACTTGCGAAAACTAAGGACTTGGCTGCGCCAAGCCCAAGTTTTCGCTTTCTCTCCCACAAGGGGAGAGAGGGGTTCAGCTGTCCCGGAACGACCTGAGCTTCCGCGACCGGCTCGGATGCTTCAGCTTCCGCAAGGCCTTCGCCTCGGTCTGGCGGATGCGTTTTCGGGTGACCGAGAACTGCTGGCCGACTTCTTCGAGCGTGTGGTCGGTGATCATGCCGATGCCGAAGCGCATCCTGAGCAGGCGCTCCTCGCGCAGGTTGGCCTGGATCGCAGCGCCGATCGGCAGGATGGCGTTCTTGTCCTCGATGAAATCACCCAGATGCGAATCTTCCTTGTCGCCGACCGGCGTTTCGAGGCTGATCGGTTCCCTGGCGATCTTGAGAACCTTGCGCACCTTCTCGAGCGGCATGGCGAGTTTCTCTGCCAGTTCCTCCGGCGTCGGCTCGCGGCCGATCTCGTCGATCGCAACGGCGACCTGACGCAGGAATCTGGCATTGGAATAGGCTTTCAGGTTAGCTGTGAGCATACGTGCAGCAAGCACCAGCAGCCCGGCCAGCGGCAGAAGTGCAACCATCGCGATATGGCGGGAAATTGACAGATGAGCAAGCAAACGGGTCATGCGATACTTCGAGAAGAAATAATTACTATTCGTGGGGCGAGATCGTTTATTTTTATTTAGCTTCATGCCCAGTGCTAAATTTGATCACCGCCGGTCAAATTCTGATTAAGTAAAACCGGTCTCTACCCAAAATTGTCAAAACCCCGGGACTCCGGAAAGCCTTGCCCAGGCTTGGGACCGCTCAATGCCG
>JAHJUC010000740.1 GCA_018829385.1 Alphaproteobacteria bacterium | reverse complement strand
GCGCCGCACCTTGATGACCATCCGCGCCTTCAACGAGGCCGGACGCGCCTTCATGCTGTGGACCGCGCTCAAATCCGATGTCGCCCACAAGTCCGAAGTCGAAGCGGACGTCCAGCAGGCCGATGACCTGCTGACGCTGGTGACCCCGGTGGTCAAGGGCGTGCTCACCGACAAGGGTTTCGACCACGCGGTGATGGCGCAGCAGATGTTCGGCGGCCATGGCTACATCGAGGAATGGGGCATGAGCCAGTATGTCCGCGATGCGCGCATCGCCATGATCTACGAGGGCGCCAATGGCATCCAGGCGCTCGACCTGGTCGGCCGCAAGCTCGGCCAGAACGGTGGCCGCGCTGTGATGGCGTTCTTCAAGGAAGTCGGCGATTTCTGCGAGGACAACCGCAACAATGAAGAGCTGGCGCTCTACACCAAGGGTCTTAAGAAGGGCCTCAACGACCTGCAGGCCTCGACCATGTGGCTGATGCAGAACGCGATGGCCAAGCCCGACAATGCCGGTGCGGCCTCGACCGACTACATGCACCTCTTCGGGCTTGTGGCGCTCGGCTACATGTGGGCGCTGATGGCCAAGGCGGCGGTCGAAAAGCGCGACGGCGGCGCAGACGGCAAGGAAGAGTTCCTCGCCTCCAAGCTGCTGGTCGGCAAGTTCTACATGGAACGCATCATGCCGGAGACTTCGCTGCGCAAGACCCGCATCGAGACCGGCGCCGACACCATGATGGAACTGGCTGCGGAAGCTTTCTAGCCTCCACGCGCGTCTGGTCAAAACAGTGGCGGGCGCCCGGCGCCCGCCGGACAATCTGGGAGGAAAACATGGCGACATTGCCATCGGAAGTGCTTGGCGTACCCCGTCCGGACTGGATGGAAGACGACGTCGCCATGCTCGCGGACATGGCCAGCCGCTGGCTGGAAGCCGAAGTGGTTCCGCATTACGACCGCTACGAGAAGCAGGAGATGGTCGATCGCAGCGCCTGGGAAGGCGCGGGCGCCGCAGGCCTGCTGTGCGCCGCGATCCCGGAAGAATATGGCGGCTCGGGCGGCACCTACGCCCACGAAGCGGCGATCATCGAAGCGCTCGGACGCACCGGTACCGACGGGTTCGGCATCGCGCTGCACAACGCCATCGTCGCCCCCTACATCCTGCATTTCGGCTCGGAAGAGCAGAAGCGGAAGTGGCTGCCCAAGATGGCATCCGGCGAGATGATCGGCGCCATCGCCATGACCGAACCCGGCGCCGGTTCGGATTTGCAGGGCATCAAGACGACAGCCAAAAAGGATGGCAATCACTATGTCATCAACGGCTCGAAGACATTCATCACCAATGGCCAGCACGCCAACCTGATCATCGTCGTAAGCAAGACCGACCCGACCAAGGGCGCCAAGGGCATCTCGCTGATGGTGGTCGAGACCGAGGAGGTCGAAGGCTTCCGCCGCGGCCGCAATCTCGACAAGGTCGGGCTCAAGTCCAACGACACGTCGGAGCTGTTCTTCGACGATGTCCGGATCCCGACCGCCAACATGCTCGGCACCGAGGAAGGCCAGGGCTTTGCCCAGCTGATGACGGAACTGCCGCAGGAACGGCTGCTGATCGCCAACCAGGCAATCTCGATGATCGAGCGGGCGCTGGCGATCACCATCGACTACGTCAAGGAACGCAAGGCTTTCGGCAAGGCCGTGATCGAGTTCCAGAACACCCAGTTCAAGCTGGCGGAGCTGAAATCCGAAGCCACCATGGCGCGGGTGTTCGTCAATCATTGCGTCGGCGAGCACCTGAAGGGCCAGCTCAGCTCGACCACCGCCTCGATGGCCAAGTACCTGACCACCGACCTGCAGTGCAAGGTGGCGGACGAATGCGTGCAGCTGCATGGCGGTTACGGCTACATGAACGAATATCCGGTGGCGCGGATGTTCCGCGACGCCCGGGTGCAGCGGATCTACGGCGGCACCAACGAGATCATGAAACTGCTGATCGCAAGGAGCCTGTAAGCCAATGGCCGAATTCACGCTTGATTGCTTCATGGAGAGCGGCAACGCCTACAAGGCGGCGCTGATGCTCGAGCTTGCCGGCGCCGACTGGGCGCCGCGCCGTGTCGCGTTCTTCACCGGCCAGACACGCTCGCCGGAATTCCGGGCGCTCAACGTCATGGGCGAGGTGCCGGTTCTGACGCATCACACCCCGCACGGCGACATGGTGCTGAGCCAGTCCGGCGCCATCCTCGACTACCTGTCGCGCGAGCTCGACCGTTTCGGGCCGGCAAACGAGGACGAGCGCCGGGAAATCCTGCGCTGGCTGCTGTGGGACAATCACAAGCTGACCAGCTATGTGGCGACCTACCGGTTCATGAGCCTGTTTCAGAAAAAGCCCGACGATCCGGTGACGCAGTTCTTCCATGCCCGCGCCGTGGGCGCCTGGAAGGTGCTCGATGCGCATCTCGCGGGCCGCGATTTCATCGTTTCCGGCCATCCGACCATCGCGGACCTGTCGATCTGCGGTTACCTGTTCTGGCCCGACCAGATCGGCATGGACCTGAGCGCCTATCCCAATATTGCCGCATGGCTGGACCGCATCGCCGCCCTGCCCGGCTACAAGCGACCCGAAGACCTGATGCCGAGCGGGATGGATCCCGCCACCGCAACCGCCTGACCCGAACACGAAAACCCTGGAGATCACCGCAATGGTTGATGTATTTGTCTATGATCACGTCCGCACCCCGCGGGGCCGCGGCAAGAAAGACGGAAGCCTGCACGAAGTGCCGTCGGTGCGGCTCGCCTCGCACATGCTCGAAGCGCTGCGCGACCGCAACGGCCTGGACACCGCCAAGGTCGACGACATCATCATGGGCTGCGTCGACGCCATCGGCGAAGCCGGCGGCGACATCGCACGGGCGGCGACCTTCGAAGCCGGCTACGCCACCGAGGCGCCGGGCATCCAGATCAACCGCTTCTGCGCATCCGGCCTCGACGCCATCAATCTCGCCTCCGGCAAGATTGCCTATGGCGCCGACGACATCGTCATTGCCGGCGGCGTGGAATCGATGTCGCGCATCGGCATCGGCGCGCAGGGCGGCGCCTGGTTCATGGATCCGTCGGTCAACATCCCGGCCTATTTCATGCCGCAGGGCATCTCGGCCGACCTGATCGCCACCAAGTACGGCTTCTCGCGCGACGACGTCGACGCCTATGCGGTCGAGAGCCAGAAGCGCGCGGCGCATGCCTGGGAGAAGGGCTACTTCAAGAAGTCCGTGGTTCCGGTCAAGGACATCAACGGCCTGACCATTCTCGATCGCGACGAGCACATGCGGCCGGGCACCGACATGCAGGCGCTGGCAAGCCTCAACGCCTCGTTCGGCATGATCGCCGAGATGGGCGGCTTCGGCTCTGTTGCCATCCAGGCGCATCCCGAGATCGAAAGCATCAATCACATCCACCATGCCGGCAACTCGTCGGGCATCGTCGACGGCGCCGGACTGGTGCTGCTCGGTTCCAAGAAGGGCGGCAAGACAATGGGTCTCGAGCCGCGCGCACGGATCAAGGCCTTCGCCAATATCGGTTCGGATCCGGCGCTGATGCTGACCGGCCCGGTCGACGTCACCGAAAAGCTTCTGAAGAAGGCAAAGATGAAGATCTCGGACATCGACCTGTTCGAGCTCAACGAGGCCTTCGCCTCCGTTGTCCTGCGCTTCCAGCAGGCCTTCGATATTCCGTCCGACAAGATCAACGTCAATGGCGGCGCGATCGCCATGGGTCACCCGCTGGGCGCCACCGGCGCAATGATCCTCGGCACCGTGCTTGACGAACTCGAGCGCCGTGATCTCAACACCGCCCTTGTCACGCTGTGCATCGGCGCGGGCATGGGCACCGCGACGATCATCGAACGCGTCTGATACCCGGAGAACAATCATGAGCAATGAAATTTACACAGTAGACGTCGACAGCGACGGCATCGCGCTCGTCACCTGGGACATGACCGACCGTTCGATGAACGTGTTCACGCAGGCAGCGCTCGAGCAGCTTGATGCGCTGGTCGATCGCTTCGTCGCCGATGACGCGGTCAAGGGCGTGGTGTTCACGTCAGGCAAGTCGACCTTCTCGGGCGGCGCCGACCTGACGATGATGAAGACCATGCTGGCCGGCATGGCGGAAGAAAAGCGCAACAACCCGGAAAAAGCCCAGCAGATGCTGTTTGATCAGGTGGGCAAGATGAGCTGGCTCTACCGCAAGATCGAAACCTGCGGCAAGCCGTGGGTGTCGGCGATCAACGGCGTGTGCATGGGCGGCGCGTTCGAATTGTCGCTGGCCTGCCACGGCCGCGTTGCCGCGGATTCGCCGTCGGTGAAAATGGCGCTGCCAGAGGTCAAGGTCGGCATCTTCCCGGGCGCCGGCGGCACCCAGCGGGTTCCGCGCCTGACCAATGCCCAGGACGCGCTGCAGATGATGACCACCGGTCAGTCGCTGACGCCGGCAAAGGCCAAGGCGATGGGCCTGATCCACGAGGTGGTTGAGCCGAAGAAGCTGATCTCCGCCGCCAAGGCGATGATCAAGAACGGCCTGTCGCCGGTCGCGCCCTGGGACGTGAAGGGCTTCAAGCTGCCAGGCGGCCAGGTCTGGTCGGCGCAGGGCGCACAGCTGTGGCCCGCGGCGTCTGCCATCCTGCGGCGCGAGACCCAGGACAACTATCCCGCCGCCAAGGCGATCCTGCAAAGCGTGTTCGAAGGCCTGCAGGTTCCGATCGACACCGGCCTCAAGATCGAGCAGCGCTATTTCAGCCACATCCTGCAGACGCCGGAAGCGCAGTCGATGATCCGCTCGCTGTTCGTCTCGCTGCAGGAAATCAACAAGGGCGCACGCCGTCCCGAGGGCATCAAGCCGACCAAGTTCCGCAAGATCGGCGTTGTCGGCGCCGGTTTCATGGGCGCGGGCATTGCCTATGTGACGGCCAAGGCCGGCATTCCGGTGGTGCTGATCGACCGT